>NZ_JADNQU010000002.1:0-215173 GCF_015594645.1 Streptococcus sp. HF-2466 | reverse complement strand
GATTTCTCGTAAGCGGTTTGTTGGGAGCTGATAGCACCGACTTCTTTTTTTACCTGCTCAATATTAGCGGAGCTTTCCGCCTTTTCTTTGAGCAGATCTGCCTTAACATCGTTTAACCCTTGCTTGGTCTGTTTCATCTCTTGTTCTAGAGCATTGAGAGGAGCTGGGTCTGCCGGGTCACCTTTATCGCCTTTCGGTACAACAATGCTCTTGTTGTCCGAGAACGTCACCTTGACCCCGTCCGCTTGCTTTTCAGCTTTAGCGACCGTGATAGATTTTCCGTCAGAACCTTTCGCACCGTCATTGACGTTGGTAAAAGCTAATTCTTTATGGGCTACTTCCTTACCATTTACAATAGCTATAACTGTTACAGTGAGTGGCTTAGTCAGTCCAGCAGCTTCAACAGTAAATGTTGGAGCAAGTGGAAAATCACGTTCATCTACTTTCCATTTCCAACTAACTTCGGAATCTGGGATGGTTTTCTCTCCTTTGAGCAAGGTAGGATAAATTGTTGATTTTCCTTTATTGTTTTTAAAAACAGTCCCATTATCTGATGCAACCTTAATATCATAAGGTTTTGCTTCTTCCAACATTTCTTCTAGCCGTTGTTGAATGCCAGATGATAATTGATTTTCAAGCGCTTTGAAATTTGCAAAAACGCTTTTATTCGTACCTGTACCAGTAAAGCTGATAGACCTTTCGGACACCCGCATTTCAAGTAACAAAGTAAGAGCAAATCCGTCATCTTCAATCTCTACAGTATCACCTACACCGTATGGCAAGTAACCATCGACTTCATAAGTGACTGCTGGATAACAGCTTTTCCGTAGCATGTCAAGTGCCTTATCGGACAATTCCTCTTGTGTCTCGGCATCAATAGTTGCATCTCGTCTGATCCATTGGTCACTCATCGTATCAGAGGTAAACGCTGCAGGAAACATCTGCATAGAAAGAGGAGCATACAACATTTTTCCTGCTTTATAAAACTCTACTTGTCCGTTTTCATTCTCTAACTTCCAATCTGGCAAATCCGACAAATCAAACGTACTGTCATTGCTATAAGCACTCGTTTTAGAAGTCTTTGAGTGTTTAACTTTAAAAGGCGGTTGCTCCTCTGCCTTTTTCCTCCTGCCGGTTCGTTTTTTGTAGACCGTTGTCATCTCTCGTTCCATAGTCGTAGAGGAAGTTCCATCAGGATTTTTTACAGTCTTAGTGACAACCTGCCCAAGTACGAAACCATCATTTCGTACCCTTTTAGAAGTCGTCGTAACGCTTCCATCAGGATTTCGCACCTTTTTAGTTGTAGTTACACTTCCATCTACATTATGAATGACACTCGTTTTGGTCGAAGTGACCTCTGAACGATTCCCAGTTGGGAGGATAGCATTATAAATCCCTGTTGTATCTACAGTTCGAGTAAGTGAATTAAAATCTCGCCCATATCGTAATACCTTAGACTGTCTTTTACCAACACCTTGATGAAAACCGTCATTTGCATGATAGACATTCACCACAAAGGCTTTGATAGAACTATTACTATTCAAGAATGTTTTAAACTCAATCTCTGCACCAAACTTATTGGCAAGCGATAAAAGCCGAGCCAATTTCGTTTCTTGCCCTTCCCATTCGAGGGTCAACTTCTTATCAGAAATTTCATTCACACCTATCTTAAGCATCGTAAAGTTCAGCAAATCAAGAGCCTTACAATACTCTTCAAACGACATATCTTTCAGTGCCTTATAAGGATTGGCATATTCATTGATAAGCTCTAGATTCAAATTGACACAATTTAACTTGATGAGTTTTTCATTTTCAACAACTTTACGAACGATAAAAAGCTGTGTCTCACCTTCGTATTCAAAAGAGATAAAATTTTTCTCATTCAAGAACTGATAAGCACGCTTTGAATATGTATCGGTCGCAAGCTCCTTTTTACTAACTGTAAAGTCAAAAGTAGCCGCACCAGTCTCAAGGTAGCTTGTCCACGTATCATTGAAATAATTCAGTGTCCCCTGCTTATCATTATCAATAGACGCCACCTGTCGTAAATGTGCGTCATGAATTGTTAATAACATTATTTATAAAAACCTTTCTTCAAAATTTACAGTTACAGTAGGCTTTGCTTTTATCCAACTAGAGCAAAACACTTCTAATTGCGATTTTCCCGGAGGAACTTTCAACCACGCAGAACCATGAACTCGATCACTAAATTTGTCTAGATTGTCAACCAGTATTCTATCTTGCTCACTATCTGCCACCACCGTTGAACCTTTCTGATAACGATTCGGTATATCCTCAATCGTATCAATAAAGTCCTTGCGATAAACAATGCTATCAAGATAGGCATGCGTGACCTGCGGCTTGTTTCCAAACGCTCCGATAGCAACATGTATTTTTGCGGACTTGCGCCCTTTAATTTCAGGAATGCGAAACTGTGGGTATGTTCCCCACCAGTACACTTGCACCATATCGTCACGACGTAATAAATCCGACGAACCTCTAGGCTCATTAAATGGGTTCTGGTCTTCTCGGTGTGTACCCCAAAAAAACCACTGATTGATAAGTTTGTATCCACCTTTTCCGTTAGAAGCTAAGAAATTGTACTCACACCCCAAACCATTCGACCTTTTGATTGTTTCAACACCATATAAAAACTGCCCCTCTGTATCAGAGACAGAAATTTTTATAAATCCGAGCTGGTTTGCTGCGCCAAGCCAGAAGATTTGCCGCCACCAAATGTATTCATGAAGTGCGCCACGCTGACCGGTACTGTCAAGAGGAATTTCCCAACTGACCGAACCTGCATTATTTGGTCGCGAACCACTCCCGCGATTTGTAAGAGCTATATGAGGACGTCCCCAAGTATTGTCAATAGCAAGCGTACCATTTAGGTTCTGAGACAAATCATTCAAAATAGCAGCATTCTTTTGCCCTTGTTGAAACCCCTTGACAATGCCATTGTTAGAGACATAATCAAATAGGATTTCAGATTTTTGAACAGTCTGTGTATCCGCTTCTTCTCTATTTCCTAGCTCTAAAGCTCCGCTGGTATTGACAAAGCCGAGATAACCATTCTCTGCATTATGCTTTACCGTAATGATAGGATAAGCATCTACATTACCATTGTTTTCCAAATCAAAGACGATTTTATCCCCTACTTCTTTAGGCTTATCAAAACGCCGATAAGTAGTAGAATGAGCTACCCCATCAGGTACGAGAAAAGTAATCGTCCCCTCTGAAAATAGTCCCTTACTTTCTTTCATTTTGATTTCCCCAGTCACGATAGCTAGATAATACTTATCCGGTTCATCGCTAAATTCTAGGCGCTTCACTTCACTAAAATGAAAGATACTAGCTAAATCATGCTTAATTTTGTTTCGATCAAATCCCCAAATCAAAAAATCAACAACAATAGTCTTTGAGCTTATCTTAAAATCTTGAACATTCTGCCCCAAAAAAGGAGCATCATTCAACGTAATACTCCTTTCGTTTCCTATATCTCGCTGTATATCACGAACAATGATGTCAAGTTCTTGCCCGTTGTATTTCATAATCAATTTTCTACTCAAATAAATTTTCCTTTCAGCATCTGTTGCAATTTCTCTTGGTCGCTTTGAATGTCAGTCAACTTCTGTCCCATTCTTTCACCATTTAGATAGACATTATTATCTTTTTTTAATATCTTTTCTAGTAGTTCTGTTAAGCTATCACGCAAAATAGCAATCTCGGATACCACTTGACTGGTATCGGACTGCTTAGCACTTGCCGAGCTCTGATTAGATTGAATAATAACAGATTGTACAGCGTCCATTTGTTTAAAGAGTGGAGAATCCTTAGAATATCCCACACCATCTTTGTATTGCGGAAATAGCCTTTTTGTCATACTAGCCCGCAAAACCTTAGACCCTTTAGGCAATGGAAACAAGACGTTCCGCCCTTTTGGAATAAAGGATAGTCCATTTGGCAGAGTAACCAGCTCACGATAGTTAGGGCCTCCCTCGTCATTGACAACAGCAAGTCCCCCTGGGTGATGATCCGTACCACGAGCGTATCTGCCAGCTGCAACATTCGCAATGAAATTTCCTGTTACACTCGCCAACTTACTTGCGATGCCGGATATAACACCAGAAGCATTATCTATAGCTGTGATTGTTGTAAATGTTTGTCCTGGTACTGTAGATAATTGCCACTTAGCACTTGTAACTGCCCCTCCTGTCACATCGGTAGCGTTAATATCAGCCGCCTTATTTTGCTTCACACTATTGATAGCTGCACTAGCTGCATTCGCTTCTCCTTGTGTATTATTTTTAGCATTGATATACACAGATTGATATTGTCGGACTGCATCGATCGTGTTCTGTGCTTCTTGTGCAGGCAACGCTGTATTATTTGTCGCTTCGATTGGAAGTGTCTTGCCGGTTAAAGTTTCAACCGCCCTACGAACTGTCTCGATATTTCCACTAGCTAAATCCTCAACCATTAGCTTTTGCTGGGTCGGTGTCATCAGATTCCAAGCATCCAAAGCGTGTTGAGCGACTTCGGCACTATTAAGAAAGTTTTCGCTATCTCCTAAAATCTTCTTGACCTGTTCGGGCATAGCATTCCATACTTCAAGCATCTCCTTGCTATTGAGAATAGCTTCAATCGCAGGCTTACCGTCCGTGATGAGTTTCTTATCCTCTGGTTTAAGATTGTTCCATTGACCAGTAGCCACCAAGGCTTCACCAATCGCAATTTTTGCATTGGTTTTCAGATTTGCTTCTTTAACAACAAATTTCATAGCTTCCCAGCCGCCTTCGGCTTGAAGCGCTTTTTGAATTTCTTCTTGAGCGTTGGTTTTCACCTTACCTGTCTTAGAATCCCAAACCATCGCATTCCATTGCGTATTGGCAAGTTTTCCGGCCGCAGTAGTTTTCTCTGTCGTCTTCGCCCACAACTCACTTTCTTCTTGAATTTTAGAAGACGCATTCGAAAACTTATTAACAAGTTCATCATAAGAAAGCCCTAACTCATTAGCATTCCTTTTCATTTGATCCAAAATTGCTTTTTGAGCTTCCGATGTAGATTTGCTCAAAGCTGTTTCAGTTAATTTTTGTTGAATTTTAACCCATTTTTCACCATAAGCATCCATCTTGGCATTGTGTTCTGCTTCTAATGTCTGCATTTTAGTTCGGATTTCTTCACGAGCTTTTAAAGCAGCTTCATCTTCTCCACGAATATCATCATAAAGTTTTTGTAAATTACTTTTACGCTCTTTATAAGCCTTGTTTTCATCTTTAATCCAACCCTCAACTACTTTCTTAGCCTTTGAGATTTGGCTATCATTAAGTTCATCTAGCTGCCCATTCATAGCCTTAGTAATGGCAATTTTCTCATTACTAGAATATTTCATCAAACTCAATTGCGTTTTGATAAGTTCGTTCTGATTTGCCAAAACAACTGCTTTTTCTTCTGCTGTCAGTTGACGATGTTGTTCACTAGCATTTTTGTAGATGTTAATAACTTCATCCGACATCTGCTGAACATTGTTTTTTACCTGCTCAGTCTGATTTGTTAAGGTGTTAATTGTTTCTTGGCTAATTCCTAGCTTTTCAGCTAGCTTAACTTTTTTTGCCAAGTCCTTATCAGCAAGTTTTGTGATTTCATCAGTTAAACCCTTAAAAGCTTTTCTGACATTCTCAATATCCTTGACAGCACCCGAACCAAATTCAGTCATTGCATGGTTGGTTTCGTCCACCTTGTTTTTAAAACCTTGTAATTCAACGGCTTGGGTGGAATTAACAGCAGTCCCCCACTCTTCAGCTCGTTTTCTAGCATCAATAGCTTTCTGGGCAAAGTAACCAATTACTGCAGCAGCAAGCACACCACCAGCTACAAGAGCACCAGTCGGGGTAAATAAAGCCCCCAATAGTCCCGCCTTACCAGCAAGATCACCGACAGCTCCTGTCGCTCCTGTTGCACTTTCTCCCAACAGAGCGATACCTTGCGCCGCTCCAGTTGCTTCTCTCGAAACATTTAATAGAGCCTTTATACTTTTTACTTTCCCTGCCATGCTAGCTATACCTGATAAGGTCTTGCCCGTCACGCCAGTAAGAAGGCTAAGCGCCCCAGTGAAGGGACTGATAGCAGCCGCTCCCAAAGCAAACTTTAAAATCATGTCCTGTGTAGCAGGAGATAGGTCTTTGAACCAATCTATGACTTTTACCCCTTCTTTTAAAAGATTGTTAATATTTGGCAAGAGCTTTGAACCAATCTCAATTCCAAGAACTTCTAATTCTGCTTGGGCTTTCTTAAGTTGATTTTCAGATGATTCCATCATCTGGTCGGACATCCGTTTAGTAGCTCCCTTAGCATTATTAGTTTCTTGTGTGAGACGTCTCAGAGCATCTCCGCCTTGAGCTATCAAAGCATTAAAACCAGCTTGCCCGGTTTTTCCAACAGCTTGTGAATAAAGCGCGGCCTTTTGCGCACCTGTCAAGCCCTCGGTATTCACTCGTGCAAGATCCAAAACATCTGCCAGAGAAAGATTGCCAGCTCGGAATTCCTCGAGAGAGATCCCCATTTTTTCAAACGCTACAGCTTGCGATTTGGTTGGTTTTACAAGAGCTGTCAAGATATTACGCAAATTAGTACCCGCTTTTTCGCCCTCAATACCACGTTGAGATAACAAACCAATAGCTGACGCCGTCTCTTCAAGAGAGATTCCAGCAGTAGCCGCCATAGGCCCGACATACTCCATTGCCACACCAAGACTTGAAAAGTCCGAAGCTGTTTTATTGGCTACGAAAGTCAAACTGTCCGTAACACGCTGCGTATCTTCCGCTTTCAAATTAAATTGCTCTAAGATAGCAGTCGTTGCATGCATGACCGTCCCAAAACCTTCACCGGATGCTTTACTGGCTTCTAGTACATGTGGCATAGCTGCCATAGTTTGATTAACATCATAACCACGACGAATCATTTCAGTCATCCCTTCAATGACATCGCCAGTAGATATACCATATTCAGTAGCATATTTTTTGACAGCATTACTCAACTGATCCATCGTAGAAGTCATTTTGTTTGCAGGAATATCATCGCTAATAAGTGCTTGAATCGTCTTCATCCCATTTTCAAACGAAACGGCACTTCTCGTTGCTTGTACAAAACCCGCTCCCAGAGCTGTCGTCATCCCTCTTGTCGCAGAACTTACTCTTCCTAGTCCTTGACTTATCTTTGTCAACCCTTGTCCCAGTCGAGCGGTAAGACCATATTGCGAATATTGCTCTCGCACAGTCTGTGCTAACTCACCACGGTAAGTTGCTAACTTCGTTTGTCCGTCTTGATACTGTGCTGCCAATCTATAAGATTGGTCTGTTAGCGCACCTGTCGCTGTCTTGCTTCGCTCAAAGTCATTAGCTAATTTCGCTTGAAAAAGTGATTGTTGCTGAATAAGACCATTCAAAGTATTTGCCTTAGCGCCATAAGCCTTAAACGCCGCAGCCCCGCCATTCGCATATTTGATAAGAGCATTATTTGTATTGAGTTGTTTTTCCATTAGCCCAATACTTCTTTTAAAAGATTTGAGACTATTACTTGACTCTGTCAGTTTTCTGGCAAATCCGCTATTATCCATCCCCAAATGCACAACCATATTTCCTATTGGCGTAGCTATATCAATCACCTCCAGTCATATTGATAAAGTCTTCCAATGACATGATTTCTTCTTTATCTTGTTTTAATTCTTCGGCATTAAGAACATTAAACAAAGTCACATAATCCGTTTCCATAATGTCATTGATAGTAAAGCCGTTATTACTAGCTACCAAGTCCCTTACAAGACTTAAGAAACGCTTTCGGGCTTCTGTTGCACTAATTCCATCAGCTTTGGGTCTACTTCTTTTTTGACCCCCACCGCAGTCAAGATAATATCGTCAATCGTTTCTTCAAGCTCCCAAGCATTCAGCCCCTCTAAAATTGCTTCTCTAGTAACTGATTTTGCACTAAACAACGAAGCACAATAATCAATACGATCCAACAGATATTTTTTGGGAGTATAGCTAGTATCACCAGCCTCTAACTTTTCTTGTATATTCCAAAAATCCAACACACGACTAGCTGGTACTTTGTCCTGTTCATAAACTACCACATCGCCATTTTTCTTTTTTAATTCCAAACGTAATTTTGTCATTAGAAATCCTTTCCAAAGTTCTAAAAAATAAGAGAAACGGGAAAACCCGTTTCTTTCTATTCTGCAATTTTCATTTGTTGTTTTAGTTTCTTGATAGTTTCTTCTTCTTTACCAATATACTTAACAACGTAATTTCCTTTTGTATCTTCATCGTCTGAAGCAACAGATGTAAATTCATATTTATCCCCATCTGGTTCTTCTTGTGTTCCTTTTTTGGTTTTCATGTTGACGGCATCACGGGAGAACTGTCCTTGCAAGAATCCGAAGTAGGCTTTTTCGCCAGCTAGTGTTTCAGATTCTAAGAGAAGTGAGCAGTATGGCGGTTCAGACTCTTCACCAATATAGGTTAGCTTGTCTTTTACTTTGTATCCCAGTAGAATGTCGTTTACTTTCTCAAGGATGTCAAGAAGTGTGAGTTCTGCTTTCACATCGCCTACGCCTTTGTTAGCTACGTAATAAGCAATATTTGATCCAAAAACTTTAATAGGAGTAGAGGATAGACCCGTAACGTCAGCTGTTTGAGTTGCCCCTTCTCCTTTCTTCCCTTCAACAACAAATAAATTTGTTCCTGCTGTTGCGGCTTGACCATCAAGCACACGAATTGTGGCACGTTTAAAACCAACTAATGTCATATTTAATTTTCCTTTCAATATTCAATGTCATATACAGAGCTAGAACCTCTGTATGTTCTTGCGTCTACATAACGCTTTGTTTCTTCAAAATATTCATCTAAGCCGCCTGTATTTTGATAAAAGGCCGCTTCCAAGAATGCTTTCTCAACCTCATGAGCTATTCGCTTTGTTTCGTAGTAGTCACTACTTTCAACATTCACCTGATAGCTAAACCGCTTCTGTAAGAAATTATCACTACCAAATGTCTCTTGCTGAGGAGGAGCAAGAGGTATCAAGACAATGCTACTATCACTTTCTGACAAGCTTTCAGGACGTTGGAAATAGTGAATAGCAATATTAGATAAAGCTGGCACTTCTGCCAGCTTATCCGCTAATGTATCAAGCATGCTTTTCATTCAGCCAACTCCTTCATCTTTTCTACCATGTGTTTGGTAAATGGAGCTTGTTGCGCTTCAGCATATTGCCGCAATTTCCCAAATCCTCGTGGTACATATGTCTTACCCCAACGAGTATAACCAAACTCATTTAAGTGTTCCAGACGCCAACGAGAACCCTCACCCCAACCAACCTTGGATTGAAAAATCTCTCCCCCAATCTTCCGAGCCTTGGAATGCGTCGTCTGTTCCGTTGTTCGTCCTGTACGTTGAAAGCTAGTCGTAACTTCCTTTAAGTCTTTTTCTGCTTCCTCTGCAGCATAATTGATTGCTTCACGAGATATGCGGTCACGTCGAGTTTTTCCAAGTTTTTGATTAAGAGTGCGAATAACCTCATCCACTCCCTCAACACTAATTCCCCAAGTCTCCATTGACCTCTCCTTTCAAAAGTAAAGTGATATAGTCTGGCTTAGGGCGAATATCCTCAACATTCCACCTCTCATCTTTATAATCAACATGTTTAATTTCTACTATGTGATTATTCTTCGGACGATAAGATGACAGCGGATTACGAATAACAATCGTTACCGCTCTTTTTATCCCTTTTCCTCTCATGATTTCAATATCCTTTAAAGACGGATTATAAACCTCCGCCCATGCAGTGAAAAGTTTTTTCAATTCCTGCTTATCACTAGGTAAACGCCCTCTAGGCTTCGCATTGTAAAAGACAACCATTGTATTCAACTTTCCGTTGTCTACTGTCTCATTTTTAATCGTCTTTTTTCCTAGCATGTTCCGCCTCCTTTAGAGAATGAACCATTGCTTGTAGCTCGATTTCATTCGCATAGTTTGTCTGAAATTCATCAAGGGCATCGTGATACACATAGCGAGCTCGCTCAAAAGCCAGCTCAACCAGCATATCATCAATTTCATCCGCTCCGACCAGTAAAGCAACGGCTACGATACTAGAAGAAAGCATCTTTTTTAGATTATCATCTTCATCAGCGCTCGTAATTCGCATACGCTCCTTAAAAGCAGCTAACTGCTCATCAACAAACTTTGTTGTATCAATAGCCATTTTCTTCTACTCCTCGTTTTGAATATCAGAAGTGCCCACTTCTTCTACAAATCCCGGAAGACGAGCTTCCAATTCAGCAAAGCGCTCTTTGTTGACTGTAATAACTTCACCAACTTGACGAAGTACATTTTTGTTCAAATCCTCAAAAGGCTTTAAAACCTTAACTTCCATAAGCTACTCCTTTCTTAACCACCAGCTAGTGTCAACAATGCAGCAGTATGATTATCTTTCGCTTTACCGTACCAGTAAGATTTAGCAGTTACAAGCTGCATATCTTCAATAGCTAATGTTTGATCAAACTCTTCAATTGCTACACCGCCACCAATATAAGCATCATAACGGTTTGCTACAAAAGCAATCGCCTTGCCTGTATCTACCGCTTTTGATTCTGCTAATTGAACACCAAATGGCAAAGTAGTTGTATAAACACCGTTCAAATTCATAGAAGTGAACTTAGCTACCAAATCGTAATAATCCGCTGGGTTTACTAAAAGATAAGTTTGCCCCGCAATGTTTAGACGATTCCCTTTATTTGAAATAGACAAAGCTTTCATGACTGGGGCAAGTAGTTTAGGAGCGTTGGTTGGCTCTAATGTGGCAAGACTAGCTAGAGCTGTTTTGTCAGTATTGTAGACAACTTTTTCACTCTGAACAGTCCCTTTTGCTAAGTCTTTGATCAAGCCAATAGGTTGTTTGTCCCCGTTACCTTTTACGATAGCTGTTTCAAGAGCTACTGACATAGCTTCCTTGATTTGTTCCATGACAAACTGTTTCAGCCATGTTGCACCAAATTTCAATGCATCTTTTGGAATAACGACAAGGGCAGTCAGTTTGTTTTGCTCGAATGCTGTTTCTTGGAAAATCGCATCCAGTTGACCTGAAATTTCTCCATGTACATTTCCCCAAACTGCAGTACCAGTTTCACTTTTTACAGTCAGAGCTTTTAGGCGCATACCTGCATTTTTAAAGTTGATAATAGATAGCAGCGGATGTTCTGTAGTCAACTCATCAAACACTTGATTGTAAGTTTCTTCTGGAATTAAGATACCATTCTTTGAACCAACTTCTTTATTGATTTCATTAAAGAACTTGATTTCGTTTGCAGTCAATTTAGGATTCTTTTGGAAGTTATTAAACAGCTCTTCTGCTTCCTTTTTGCTAGCATCTGAAACGACTTCCAATAATTCTTCTCCCATAATGCTCATAGCATCAGCGTATAGCTCATTGCGTTGCTCAGCTTCCGCTCCGTTTGTTACTGCTTCAGTAAATTTTGTTACAGCCTCCTGATAACGAGGCAATTTAGTAATGTTAATTGTCATTGACATTTCCTTTCTTAAAATAAATAATCAGCCAATACATCGTGCACGGCTGGTTTTTCAGTCTGTTGTTTTTGCTCTTTCTGAGACTTCTGCAACTCATTCAACTGCATCTCCATACGATCAAAGCGAGTCAATAAGAGATTCAATTGATTGTCTTGCTCCATATTTGCTTTTAGCTCCACTAGCTTCGCATGAGATACGATACCGCCGAAAGAAGCTGCCAAGTCCGGAGCAGATTCTGCAAAGAGAACTTCATCTACCAAGCCAATTTCAAGAGCTCGCTGCGCTGTGAAAAAGGTCTCCTTATCCATAAGTTCCCTTACTTCATCTGTAGATTTACCCGTTTTTTGCTGGTATAAATCCGCAAGTGAGATAGAAGTATTTTCACTCACCTCGCTCGCATGTGCCAAGTCACGATAATCTCCTTGTGCATACATACTTGCATTATGAATCATCACTTGTGCAATCGGTGACATCTTGATAGTATCTCCTGCCATCATGATAATGCTAGCGATACTTGCTGCAAGCCCTGTAACCACGACTTCAACATTTCCCTGATAAGATTTAAGCAGCGTATAAATCTCACTACCAGCAAAGACAGAGCCGCCCTGTGAGTTAATCGCAACTTGAATAGCTTCCTTACCATCAGTCTTAGCCAGAAAATCTTTTACATCCTTTGGAGATACCGCACTCTGCTCAGTCCAATCATAAAACCATTTGTCGTCATCGTTAATGACAACTCCGTTAATATCAAGTCTTTTCATCTTTCTCCTTTCCTATGGAGCCTAACTCCATATAGTTTTTCGTCAGCAAGAAGACATCCCCACCTTCTACTGGGTCATAACCAAGCTCACGTCGGATTTCATTTCGTGTAAATGAACCAGAGCTAACCAGCTTGTCGATGTTAGAAGACAAAGAAAAAAGGTCATAGTTTTTAAAACCGACCATTTGAACTTTATTGCCTTTTTGAAGCTCTCTACGATTAAAGATAATGTAGTTCATTGCTGAAACAATTTTCTGTGCCAACGGCTCAATCACCGTAGCAATATAAGTGTCATAGTTTTTCTGATTATCCGCTAAATCCCCATGAATCAGCCCATTCGGTATACCAAGAATATCTGCAACATCATTGATATACTGTTGCTTCATCTTAGCAATATCTTCAACATAAGAAACTTTTATCGATGTTTGAGAACGATATTCCTCATATTTAGCATCCTTCGGTAGCAAAATAGGCACAACACTATCATTCTCTAGCTTTTTAGTTATAGTAGCTAAAAAACTTTCCTTTTTCTCTGACACGGACTCTTTAGTATCCTCTGACTTATCAGAAGCCTGATTTGCTAAGTCACGAGCACGCTCACGAATCTTATCACGAGGGAGTTCCATGTGAAAACGCAGTTGATTAGCAGTTTTTTGGTTTTGAAATAACCGCCCCAAAACAGAACCATATTCATTCCATAAATCATCGATGAAAGTCTCCAGATTATTATTCTCAACCCGAATAAATAACACCTCATCATAGTGAGCTGTGATAGATACAGGCACATTCTGGATAGTAGATATATCGAAAACATCACCAGTAAGCGAATGTTTCTGTACATAGCTATCAACCACAAACATTTCTTGTCTATTATTGATATACGCTAACGCTTCACCATTCTTGATAAGAGATTTTACAAATTCCGACCAAAATTCAGCCGCCGTCTGATTAGGATTTGCCTTATGATTGATTCGATAATCCCAAATATCCCGTTTCTTTGTTTCATCACAAAAGAAAACAAAAGAAGATTTAGAAAAAGTCCTAGCGATATAATTCGCACAGGTTTCAAGTGCTATAGATTTCATTGAATTCTGTTGCACATCTTTAAAAATATCATCAAAATCATAGGACAAACGTTGCTTCCCGCGATTAAAAATATAATCAAGTATCCCCATAGTTTCCTCCTTCCCAGCGGTAATAAAAAGAGAAGCATTTCTGCCTCTCTATGTCCACAATACTATTTTAAAATAAAAAAACGTCAAAATTTCCACTCTTGAAAAAAATAAAAACGGGAGTACAAATGCACTCCCACCATCTAGAAGAATGAAAAATTTAGAGAGGCTGACAATCTACCACCATAGATTGCCAATAGACCCTGCAGGAATCGAACCTACGTCAGCAAGCTTGCACCTCCTATGTTTCCACTACACCAAAAGTCTGCCACTTTGCCTGAACCTCATCTAGCAAAATTGTTACACGCAACCTGTCTTGTGTAAAGTTTTAAAATGTGCTCACCATCTTGACATTGATTAGGCTTTATTTTTGACGATAACGAGAGATGGCCACGCTCGTCCAGGAAATCATATAGGGGTTGATGGAATCGAACCATCATGCTTAGTCAAAAAAATATTACCGTTTCAGCAGGAGAGCTAACTAGCCTGTCCTTACCCCATTGATAACTTCATTATACAAGATAAAAACGTCAAAATTTCCGCACTTTACCCCACCTCATACCAATCCATTACATCATCGTAAAAGTCCTCAAAATCATAACTAGGCTCATTCAGCTCATCAGCTCGATACATAGCACACTCAAAGGCCTTAAAACCATCTATCTTTCTTCGGACATCTTCTTTCTTCAAGTATTCAACATTCCCATCAGATTTTAATTTTCTAAGAACGTTGTTAGTATACCAACGCATCATATCATTTTCACCAAATAGGATTTTATGACCAGCAAAAGCATTCTCTATTCTAGGAGCTAGTAAACTATCTATCGCACGAGGATTTCTTACAACCTCCAAACGATAACCTGACGGCACACGCTGCCTATCACGTTCACTAAACACCTGCTCAAAACCTGCTTCTAAAAAGATAGGGCGCAACAAATCCATTCGGAAATAGTCCCCAAGAATCGTATCAATATCAAAAGCATACAAATCCCGTTGTTCCACAAACCAATTAACAACCACATGCGGGTCGATTGTCGGTGTATCAACAACCGTCAACCAGCCTTTTTCTTCCCATAGACGAATAGGAGCAAACTGTCGCTTTCCATTGATTGTATCCTTTGGCTTTGAATAACCATAAATCGCATCCACAAATCCCTTGCGCACAAAAGAATGTGTCTTCCACACATATTTCTCGTCACTCTTAAACAACAAACCAACCGCAGCAAAGTCCCTAGTAGAAGCAAAGTCAAACCCACCAATACAACGTTGACCCTCATAAGGCTCTTTCCACTCCTTCGTTGCCACTAGTTCCTCATACGTAGCAACACTCCGCTCCGTATCTGTGACTGGCAAATTCATCCGCTTCGTCAAAAATTCCTCACGGTTAGAGGGATCATCTTGCAAATCCTCGTATTGTTCTAACACCGTTTCAAACAAATTAGCCGCATAATCGCTCATCGGCTCATGAAACATTGGATTTGCCAATTGCCACTTCGTCTTATCGTCCACCTGTTCCACACTATCCAACTTACAAATAAAAGGGAATGTAGAATTCCAACGAGCACGCCCCTTTAAAACAGCTTTTGCCTTTTCTTTTTGCTTGTCAATGAAGCCTTCACGAACATACCCATCCGTCCCAATATAGAACTCTCTCGGATTGATAACCTTACCAAGCCCAGACAAATGAACCCGCACATCTCGATTACTTTCATACTGATGAATCTCATCAAAAATAACCGCACCATCTCGCAGACCGTCTTTCGTATTCCCATTAGACGTCCGAAATTTAATAATACTTTTCGTCTGCCTACTCAAAATCTCGGACTTTGTCTTATAGAATAACCGCTCTAACTTCGCATTTTCCTCTATGACTGTATAAATTTCATGAAAACTTGTCTTTGCTTGGTCTTCACTATTAGCAATAATCGATATATTGTAATTCTTCACCCCATGCATAGGCGTCAAAAGAAAACTCGCAACACCAGAAATCAAACCATTCTTCCCAGCACCACGAGCCATCATATAAAGGAATTTACGATAGACAATAAGATTATTCTTCTTAAAATACAAAAAGATAAATGGTATCAGAAACTTCTGAAACGGCTCCAACGGAAAGAACCACCGCTCAATGTACCCAACACAATCATCTATCTGCTTTTCATTGAAATAAATCTCTCCACTTTCTAACCGAGGAACTATCTCACGTTCTAAGTATTCAAAAAGCTCAATCCTCTCCTGATTGAACTCTATACGGCCAGTGTTATAATCCTCGATATATGCATCCACATACCGTTGAATCATGTAAAGTCTTCCTCATCAATTTCATTACTCTTAGCCATCTTCGCTTCATACTCCTCTCGCTTCTTATCAAAGAATACATCAAGCTTAAGCAAAGAAGCATTAACTTTGGTCTTAGCAGTAACCGCAGGATTTTCTTTCAAAAAAGTTTGATTAGCATTCACCGTCTCAACCATTACACCTTTATCTTTAATCGACTTATCAAGATCATAAAAAATACTGACCAAGTTCAAATATCTATCAACCTTTTCAACCTCAATCTCATTATCTTCGTCAATTAAAAGTCCCAATTCTCGCTTTAATTTCTCCATTTTTATCTGTTTTTTTGTTTTAGCCATATTTTTTCACTTCCTATATACTTTACAGAATTTTGTTCGGATTTTTTCCAAAAACACCCCCCTAATATGTAAAAATAACGCACATTTTTGGTTAGTTGAGCATCCACCGGTTTACGGATTTTGGATAAAAACGCACATTTATTCGGTAGGGGGGTATATCGTTCGTTTTTTATATTTTTACTTTACAGAAATTTACAAAATTGACAAGTTACCAACTAAAAAGCTCATCATCAAAGCTTTTAGATTGCTTTTGATAGCGTCCATGACGCTTGTTGTGACAATCTTTACAAAGCGTTCGCAGATTGTCAAGCTCATAAGCAAATTGCGGATAGTCTTTTACTTCTTTAATGTGGTCAACCTCAAGCCTTGACGTCGTCAGTCTTCCTGCTCGTTTGCACCAAACGCATTCTTTATTATCCCGTTCTATTGCTTTCTCTCGTAATCTTTGCCAATCCCTTGTGTTATAAAACGTGTCATATATAGTTTTCTTGCTCGTCGTGTCAATCTCTCTCATATTATTAAAGTAACAAATATTTTTTAAAAAATTTCCGCAAATAAAAAAAGCCCGAAAAAAATCGGGCTCCAAAAATTTTTTTAAAAAAATTATAAAAAAGTGTTGACAAAATAAAATCCTTGGATTATAATAGACTTGTAAGGTTGAGATAGACCTTACAAAATCCCCCTCAAAGTAAGGGTTGAAAGGGGGTGAGAATGTGAAAAGCCGCAAAGGCAAAAGAAAAAGCCTTGACTTTTCAAAAGTAATCAAGCTAGTGACTGCAATCGCTAGATTGATAAAAATACTTATTGAAATAATCAAGGCTCTTTCTTAACATTCAATGGCAAGTAGATGATTAACATCTATTTGCCTTCCCTTACAATTATTATAGCAAAGAAGGGGTCAAAATGCAAGAAACAAAACGACCACGAGGAAGACCGCCAACCGGTTTGAAACGTAACAAAAAATTAACAATCAACTTCACACAAGAAGAAATAGACTTTTTAAAAACTAAAGCAAAAGAAAATAAAAAAAGTCTTCCTAATTTTATTTTAGAAAGTGTCAAATAAATTTTTTAAAAAAAATTAAAAAAAGATATTGACAAAATAAAATCCTTGGATTATAATAGACTTGTAAGGTTGAGATAGACCTTACAAAAATAAAAAACTTGCTACACTCTCAAACGCCAATCCGATAGTGTAACAAGCCGTCCAACACTCAATAGAGTGCCGATATACATAGTATATCACAGCGTACCTATTGAGTCAACTAGGTACGTTTTTTCGTACCTCGCCAAAAAAGAAAGAAGGTATATTATGAAAGCAACTGACATCAAGAACGAACTTAAAGAATTAGGTTACAACGTCAAAGATTTAAAAATAAGCGTCAAACATCGTGGCTGTGCTGATATCTATATCAATGTGACAGTTAAAAATGTAATGCTTAGTTTAGATGAAATTGATAGCATTTTAAAAGAACAATATGAATCAATCGATCATGACTATCGAACGGGTGAAATTTTGCAAGGTGGAAATACTTTCGTAATGGTTGAATACGATGAAGAAGCTATGTATCAAGCTATTAAACAACGCAAAGCCGACGCTCAAAAGATTCTTGATAATTTAGATAAATTTGAGTGTGAATCTGGATATGGAAAAATATTTTATGAAGATGAAAAAATTAAAGTCTACATCTTCCCTAATGAAAAGATCTTGTCATTTCATCAAGGAAATAAACAAAAACGTTTCAGCATTTCTGACTCTTACGACATGGCAAAAGCCATGATAAGAATTGAAAGATTAACAGCATAACCGAGCAGAACACTCCGCCCCCCTAAAAAATAAAAAAAGAGGTAAACATCATGAAAAAATCAATCACTATCATTACAACAATCATTATCATGCTTACTATCGCATTTGGTTTTTATAGACTTGAAAAGAAAAATCAAGAACTACAACAACAAATAAACCAGCTTTACGAATACAACGAAAAATTAGATTATCACATTTCGGGATTGCTTGAAAAAAATAAATAAGGATCAAAAAAATGAAGAATAAAGAAATACTAACGATTAATAACGCAAGCAGAACACGCACATTTGAAACAGTCAAGAAAATTCCAAACGGTTTCCACGTTTGGAACATCGGACAACGAATGGGAACGGATTATTATATCCCGCTTTGCGAAAGCCTGCGCCCTTGGGATAAAAACTGCTTTTCTGTCAATCGCAAAACATTAAAAGCCATTTGTCTACCTTACCATGAAGTTATGTTACTTCGTGATGCCGCTCAATATGGAATAACAAACTTACAGAAATGCCATGAAGCTATCGCAAACAAACCCCATAATTGGTTTGAAGCCGAGCAAATGGCGCATGCTCTTAAAACAATAGATATTTTTGAAAAAATTTCTTAAATTTGAGTTATTCGTATAAGAAAGAGGTAAGAAACATGTACTATATCATGGATTATGTAGGCAGCCCTACAATCATAACTAAAACAATCAAAACAGCAACTGAAAAGCCTAAAACTAGGCAAGGTCAAGCAGCCTTACGAATGATTGAAAAAAGATATTTTAAAAATTTCAGAAATCAATTAAACTTACCAAAAATAAAGGAGATACAACAAAATGGCTAACTATCTTAATACTCTAACAGACAATCCAAATATTTGGATTGAAGAAAACATTTACAACAATTTAGAACTTGCTACATTTGATAGTCCTATTATTGCAAAGTAGTACCACCAACTATACAATTGTTATCGCTTGTTTTCAAAACAATTCGGGTTACTTCTTTTCTCTCAGAGCAAGAGAAGCGCTTCAAGATAAAGATTTTCCACGTTGGAAAATCTTAGATGACAAATTGGAATGTTTGAAGTTAAAAGATATCAATTTAAAACGTGAAGAAATTTTAAAAATAATTAAAAAATATTATAACAAAATAGCGTTGGAATATAGCAGATGTAAACGATAAGACAATGGATTTTGTACACAATTCTAATTCTTCATGTTATAATATTTAAAAGGAGCCTTTTATGTGGAATTGGTTAATCTTATTTTTATTATTATTTATTTCCTTGTTTTACTTTTCGAATATCATTATAAAAATTATTATCGGGTTTATATTATTTGTTCTTGCTATTGCAATAATCTGCCTAATAATTGATTTTCACAATGACCCAAATAAAAACTAAGAGCCTTCTCGGCTCTTTTATTTTGCTTTAAAATATGCAATAGATAGCCCCTGCAGCCATTCATAAATCATTTTATAAGTGGTCGTCTTTCCGTAATACATATAACGACGGCCAGCGCCAGAAATATTCATAGACTTTGCAACAAATACAGCTTTAATCACTCGCAAAAGGCTCTCATCTGTCGCATTTACATAATCGCAGATAACCTTTTCCCATGTCAACATCATTTGTAAGCGTGGATCTTCTTCCTCTGCTATGATAATCTGCAACGCTCGTGGAGTCGCTTGCTTATTTGACTTAATCCCCAACTTATCATTTTTTTCTTTGAATGGATAGCGCAATTCTTCTCGTCTGTCAGCAATCATTTTTTTAAGCGTACTTTTAAAATAACGCTGTAGCCATAAAATTTCAGAATTAAACTCAATTGTTAAATCTTTTTTATTCAAAAGTCATCAACCTTTCTTTAATGTTTTTTACCCTCTCGAATGTCACATATCTTATAGAGTGTTTCTTTTTTTAAATATAGCCTAATCGCTATATTTTCTAAGACATCAGCCCGTTTTTAAAAATATATAATGCAATATTTTTTCATTGTGTATCATTATAAAATTTTAAAAAAAATATTATAGGCTAAAATCAGCCACTTCTTTATCCTGCTCTTCCTGATTTATTCCAATATATTTTAAAGTAATATCAGGCGACGAGTGATTAAACATTTCCATAAGTAACGCTACATTTTGCGTTTTCTTGTACATGTGATAACCAAATGATTTTCGCATAGAATGCGTTCCAATGTGATGGATACCAAATTCTTTTGCAGCTTTGTTTAAAATCTTCCAAGCATGCTCCCTACTAATTGGCTGTTTCTGCCCTTCTTTTCCCGGCTGTTTGCTTCTCTTTTTACTTTCAAAAAGATAATCATAAGGTTTTAAGCCTTTTAGTTTCACATATTTGTTGACTTCCTTTCTTAAAGTGTCGTTGATAAAAAATGTCTTCGGTTTTCCTGTCTTTTTTTCAACAATAACAATATGAGTACCTTCCAAATCCTTTACTTTTAAAGGCAGAATGTCACTTATTCGCAGGCCAGAATTCAACCCAAAAACCAGTAACAAGAAATTTCTAGGATTCCATTCTTTTAAATAATCCTTTAACATCTCTATTTGGTCTTTGTCTCTGATCGGTTGGACGTTTTTCATATCTTTTCTCCTTTCTTTTTTTTGTCTAAAAAAGAGCACAGTTATTAACTGCACTCTTTTTCGCAAGTATTATTAGTCACACTCTGACACTATCATAATATCACTTTGATTGTACCAATGTGTACCAATCGTACCAAAAATTATACAAGCTGCGATATTTTTTTTAAAGCAGAACTTCTAACGCGTTGAATAGTTCCATGTCCGGCATTGAGCTTAGCTTCAACCTCAGACCAAGAATAGCCATTGATAAAGAATAATCTCATCACAATATTTTCTAAAGGATCATCCAGCGTTTCAATTGCTTTTGTTAAATCTTCCCGCTCTTTTATAAGAGCTGTTATTTCATCATAAAGTGTATCCGCTTTATCAATTAGTTTAATATTTATTTCTTCTGATTGATTTTTATCCTGGTTGGCTCGTTTTCCATCAAATTTCTGTCCTCTCACAATGCCCGTTTTGAGACTAGCTAGTTCTTGATGTTTAGATTTTATTTTGCAATCAATATATTTCAATGATTGCAGTCGTTGCTTAATGTTCAGGACTGCCAACTCCTTTCATAAATTTCAATATTTGTATTTTTAAATGCTTCTGAAATCATTCCCTTTTGCAATCTTTTTTCAAATTTAATTGCTTTTGATCTACTTTCAAATTCCCATTCTTTGAAATCTACTGGATGATTACCTGACCAACTAAATTTCTTCGCATATTGCCGAACAACCCACATCTTTTTTTGTATCATCTTTCACCTTCTAATAATATTTTCTTCGTTGGCTTTTCATGCCATCAAAAGATATGCCATGTTGTCTATCAACACCCTTACAAATCCTGTCTTTAATCGCTTCACCGTAAATATTCCCGATTTCAGCACTGCTCCGCAAATTACTTGTAATAATCGTACAATTACGATTGTCTAAAATTGAGAATAGAATTTCTTTGCTCCAATCTGTCACTTTCTCTGTTCCCAAATCATCTAAAACAAGATAAGGAACTTTTGACAAACGAGCAATCCATTTTTGCTGTGTCTGCTCTGATGAGTTAAAATCACTCTTAATCCTAGCTAACAGTTCAGGAATTTTGATAAACATAGCATGCTTCTTGGTTTTATCAGAAATATGCTTGATAATGCCATAAGCCAGATGACTCTTGCCAGTCCCTGCAGGCCCCAGAAATAATGTGTTATTCGTATCTCCTGCAATATAACCACTAGCCAATTTGAAAGCAATATCTAACTTTTCTTTCTGGTCTTGATTTAAAACTTCGTAATTATTTAACGTTGCTTGTTTTAGCTCTGCATTAACAATTGACGAATTAAATAACACATCAATTCGCTTAGCTTCTAATCGTTGTTCTTCAACTTCCCAAAAATCATCTTGCAATTTTTGCTCATCTCGTTCTATAAGCTCTTTACCACATTTACTACAAACAAGAACATTGTTAGGGCCGATATAAAACATTTGCTCTCCGTGTATTTGACAAACTTTTTGAGCTGGTTTCGATGCCCATCTTCCAAATTCCATATCAACACCTCGCACAATCTATTAAAAACGCTAACTTCCCAAGAACTGCTTGAGGATTTGGATGCTGTAACATCTTTTCTTTTTGTAGCTCTCCTAGCGGATAAAATTGCTTTTCAAAAGCTTCAATCACTTCTTCAAGAGTTACTGTTTTCATTCGTCTACCTCAATTATTCTTGCTTCTACTAAATTATTAATATAGTTTTTGGCATAACCTGCACATTCGCGTTCTAGATTGCTCATATTGCCAGTACTTATTTCATCTGTGTCAAAAGTGAAACCGCACATACCTCCAAAAGCGCAACAAGACAATTCCATATAGCCTTTGTCTGCATAAAATTGAGACAGAACTTCATAATTTGATCCATATTTAAAATCTGCTTTGCTCCCGAAAGATCGATTATGGCAAGGTATGCCACCCATTGCATCATTGATAAACATAAAGTATTTATCAGCTAACTTATCTCCTTCTTTTAGTTGTCGAATAAGTTCTATATTTTTAATTTTAAAACGATTTTTCTTTTCAATTTTCATCACATCACCTCAAATTCCAATATCATCATCAATTGGCTGTGCTTGCTTAATCGGTCGCTCATTGAGATAGCTCTCAAATTTTGTACCAAAAAGCGTTTCAGGTCTAAGAAACTTATTCATTTTTGGATCATACAACCATTGACGAACTTTTATATCAATAACTTGCTTAAAGTCCTCCTCTCTAAAGCCCTCATTCCATCTTGATTTGATAAAGTGTTTCGTTTTAGCTGAGGAAGCACGATATTTCGTGCCTGCTTTTAAATTTAGATAATCAATAATAGTTTGAAACGGAATTTTTTCTTTATCATCTGCATTATATAGATTATCCTTATCTATCCTATCCTTACCTATCCTATCCTTACCTGCGTCAACTTTTCGTGGACGGCTCGTGGACGTTTTTTCTGGTAATTTTGTCATCGTATTTTCAACCAATCTTTTTTCTTCTTGATAGATTGTTGGCTGATATGTATCTTTACGAATGTAATTATGGATTCTCCAATCCTTAATTACTACAATACCGCTTTCAAAAGGAATGATGAATTGTTTTACAGTTAGCAATTTCATATCATCATCACTTGCCCCAATAGTTTTTTGAATCGTTTTCGGTCGATCAATAAAACCATCATCATCTGCTCCCATATTTAAGTGAAAATAAAGAGCCTGAGAAGAAAGCGGCATCTCCAAAAACTTATCTGTATCAGTTATTTTCTTACTAAACATTCTACGTTGTGCCATTTTCATCCTCCAAAAAATCAAATATCGTCATCTGTTCCCCCTGTTCAAAATAAACTGGCTTGAAAGTTTGAAAATTGTCATGAAATAACTCACATTTCACACTTTCGCCCTCCATTTTCTTTTGTTTGCTCTTTTTGCCATATCAGAGCGAGCCATTTCGTCCCAGACATAATCTGCATTTTCAAGCATAAGATTCACGCATTTGTCTTTTAAGGATTCGATTGTACTCTGGTCTTCCGTTTTTTCTCGATAACAAGCATTTACCTCTTTTTTCAACTCAGCTATTTCTTCAGCATAACGATCTTCAACTGATTGTACATTTGGGCTGTCAAATGTGATAGTGTCAATTTGACAGCCTAGCAATGATTGTAAAACCATTTCAACATCGTCAACCACAATACCAATATGGGCTCTATTGAGGTTGTTGATAATTTCTTTTAAGTTAGGGTTGTTGATTGATATTGGCTGAGGAATGGTATAGCCTAGCTGTCGGGCATAAGTAGAGGTATTCTTTGCAATTATATTATTTGCACAGATAATCTGATTGCCTGTCGCATGGCTTTCTAAAATAGCCATTGTTGTCTTACCAAGGCATCTTCCAAAACCTATTAGTTTAGCCATTTAATACCTCCATATCAAAATCGCTATCAATAAATCTATAGGTTAATTCTGGATTGATGCCATTACCTAATCTTTGATAAATCAAATCCATATCTTCATCTGAAAAAAGTGTTCCTAAGTAGTAATTTAAAGACTTTTTAGTTACTTCTATAAATAGGTTATTCCTTTTCTGAGTTCGAAACGGTTGACCTTTTACGATTGTTCTGGTACACCACATCAGCAATTTTGCGATAATATCACGTCTTGAGCCAACTCCTTCAAGATTAAAATAAGTGTTTGTTTTTGGGATTAGAATCACTTCTAAATTTTGATTGATATATGATTTAGGAAATAACCCTAGAAGCTTTTTCAATTCATTCAATATTTCTTCATTCATTCTTCTTTTTCTCCTTAAAATAACAGCTCGTCCCGTTTTTTATAACAGTCAATCATCATCCTCAACCAGATACCATCAATCTTTCGAAATTGATCTCTTGTAAGATAATAGATTTGTTGCTCAAGCCAATACGAAAAGTCCTCAAAATTATCAATTTGAATGCTATTATCATATATTTCCACTACATCCATGTTGTCACTTGGATTAAAAATAATGTAACAGTATTCATAATTTATAATTGGACTGTTCCTTCTTAAAATTTTTAATCTCATATAAATTTTCCTTTAAAATGGCAAGTCATCATCTGAAAATGGCGGCATCTGGCTATCCATACTTGAATGGTTCGCTGAATTATCCCGTTTTTCTAATATTTGAAAACTGTCTGCCACAACCTCCGTCACATAGACACGCTGTCCCTGTTGATTTTCATAACTACGTGTCTGAATGCGACCTGTGATTCCAATGAGAGAACCTTTTTTCGTCCAATTTGCAAGGTTTTCTGCTTGCTGCCGCCAAATCACAACGTTAATAAAATCCGCTTCTCTTTCGCCACTTTGATTTTTGAAGTTACGATTGACAGCAAGATTAAAAGTTGCGACCGCTTGATTTTGTGGAGTATAACGAAGTTCAGCATCACGGGTCAAGCGCCCCACAAGTACAACATTGTTAATCATATATAGACCCTACCTCCCCTGTAATCACATTTCTTTTAAACCACATTTTAAAATATGGTTTATTTTCACCATAAAGATAAACCGGTCTGCAGGAATATTCGTACTGACTTTTTGAGTATGGATAACGTTTCGGTCTTTTTCTAATCATCGATTTTTCTCCTCTCGTTTATCTATCAGACTTGATATTTTTAGTAATGAGTAAGTTAAAAGTGTCTGCGCAAAAAATAGTATTACTACTCCAATCAAGATTATCTTCCACATTTTTTACTTTCCGTTCCTTTTTTTAGTTCCAATAGATCTGACTTTAAATTCAATTATTGTTATTGGAAGCATAATAATACCTTTCTAATTAACATTCATAATTATAGGCAAAATATAATTTGTTACCTATTGGATAATAATAAACACCATGGAAATCATCTCCAGAATAGCCACAAGATTGGTCACAATATTCTCCGTTCAACTGCTCATCCCCGTACGCTCCGTGATAAATGGAAAAATTGTATCGAAATATCCCATCATCTTCAATTTCATCAAGGAATGAGTTAATTCTTTTGTATTTCCGCTTCATACTTTCTATCAACTTTTTTGGAAATTGATCTTCAATGTTTCGGAATTCGGCTAGAAATACCATGTTATCGTCTAGTTCAGTCCACTTTTTAGTTAGTCGAATAATATATTTAGGTATTTTATAACTTCTTTTTTTGACTTTCTTTTTGATACGTTTATTCATTCAGCATTCTTCCTTATATTCAATACTGCCAACCCGGATTCTTCTTCCGTGCCTCTGCTAATCTGCGCATGCGCTCTTTGCGGTCATGCTCGATTGCGCAGACCACATACATAGCTTCTAGCTCTATGCGTTCGTCTTCTCGTGCTTGCTGCTCTGCTTGCTTTCTGGCTTTGCGCCAGTCAAGATGGTTGCAGAATGCCCCAGCGACGAAAACGAATGCGAGCATGAAGACCGCTCCTAAAATTTCACTCATTTTTTCTATCTCCTAAAATACATATAAGCTTGTTGTCTATAATATTCCAATGCTTTTGCAGTCCCTTCGTCCGTCTCAAACATGGATTTGTCAAGTCGAAATCTAGCACGTAACCCGTGCACCGTTGAAATAAATTCAATTTCATTTTTTATTCCTGTATACACAATGGATTGAACTTTTCCCATGTCAAGTAGGTTGAAATCTTGCTTGATGTGAAAATGAATTACTTTATCTTCCATTTATTCCACCTCTTCCACTTTCGCACCCTCGCAATCAAACACCCAGCCGAAACCTGCTTCTTCTAGCTCTTTGCGAGTAAAACTATCAGTGGAGCTAATGGCGTTGGCCTGGATGACAAAATATTCGCCTGGCAGAAAGACATTCTTTGCGAGATGTTGCCCGGTTTGGATGAATTTAACTTGGTACCGTTTTTCTTTCTCGACCTCATAGCCGAATTGGTGCATGTTGACAAGTTTTAAAATAGAGTCATTGTGAGGATTGCCAAGCCATTGATAAAATTCATCTTTGGTGTTGTGGTTGATTTCATAACCAACTTTCGCAATAAATCCTTTTAGATAATATTCAAATTCATCTTTATATTTCTCATACCAATCAGCCACGAACCACGGCACAATAGTCTTTTCTACCTCGTCAATTTGGTTAATGATGTCAACAAGGTCTTTCTCTTTCATTACCACGACTTCTTTTTCAAAATAAGGCCTCTTTCCGTTTCGTCTGCTCAAAATTGCCGCAAATGCTAGTCTGGATTCATTTATCTTTTCGATTGCTTCTTGTTTGTTCATTTCTTACCTCATAATCTTTTTTGCTATTTCAGCGATGACGTTGACCGTCACGCTATTTCCTGCTTGCTTATATAATTGACTGTTAGAATTGACCTCTTGTGCTTTATCAAACGCCCAGTCTGGGAAACCTTGCAGTCGCCAACACTCACGAGGTGTTAGCTTGCGAATACGAAAGTTCTGCATGATTTTAGGTTCTTGCCCACCACCTTGCATCGTGGACAATGTAGGAGCTAGTCCATCTGTATCATATACTCTTGAGTTTTGGTCGTGATTACCTGGCAATTTCCCTGCAACCACAATCCTGTGCCTGTCTTGACTGGTCAAGGTAAACATAGGCTCTCCGTCATCTTTAAATCTGCGACCATTTTGTCGCTTGTCAATGCGATTAGGAGTTAAGACTGGTATCGCCACTTTCAAAGGGTCTTTTTGAGTGGTCGTACTGCATAGTGTTGGAGCGAGCGAATCTGTTGAGACAACATCACCACTTTGCGATTTGCCTTTTTTACGAATATTTCCTACTTTTTTGATTTTTGGTTGTTTGCAATCAGTCGTTTTGTCATTTCCGCCGAGAGGAAATATTGCTCTGGTACATCCTCCTCTAAGATGTCCGATAATGAACACACGTTCCCGATTTTGGGGGACTCCAAAATCTTTGCTGTTAAGCACTTGCCATTCCACATCATACCCCAATTCGTCCAAGGTTGAGATAATGGTCTCAAACGTAATTCCGTTTTCGTGATTGAGGAGTCCTTTGACGTTTTCAAGGAATAGATATTTAGGCCTGAGAATAGATGCGAACCGTGCGATTTCAAAAAACAGAGTTCCTCGTGTATCTTCAAAACCTCGTCTATTTCCTGCAATTGAGAAAGCCTGGCACGGAAATCCTCCACAGATAACGTCCACACTTCCGATTCCTCGAATAAACTCATCTGTGACTGTTGTAATGTCATGTAGTTCAACTTCTCCTTCTGTGTCGTGTATTGCTTTGTAAGATTTGCGAGCAAACTTATCAATTTCGCAAAAACCAATGCACTCATGCCCTGCTGATTCCATTCCAAGACGAAAGCCACCGATTCCCGCAAATAAATCAAGAAATTTCAATCTATCCTCCCACTCCGTTTGCGTCCGCAATCCGTTTCGCTTCTTCTGCTTTCTGGCGCTCTTTAAGCTGATACTCGCTATTCAGCTTGTTCAAGATAATATCCTGCGCCGAATTTCTGTTTTGTAGCTTTTCGATTTCTTCCGCTTTCTTTTGCAGCTCTGTCTTTAGCTCGCTGATTTGCCGTTGCTGATGTTCTGTGGATGTGATTAAGCCTACAGCAAACAGCAACATAACAAACGCTAAAGCAGTCATGATTAGATTAGCATTCGCTATTGAGCGCTTGTTCGTTATGTGCTTAACTTCTAGCGTGCTAACTCGTTCATTTAGTGTCATCGTTTACTACATCCTTTCTAAATTTGGTATAATGTAAATAAAAACGACGGAGAATGGTTATGAAAAGTAAAACCTCATACCAATTATTAATGCAACTAGTTAATATTTCGATTCTTATAACCGGAATAACTTTTTTATTTTCTAGTATGTTTACAATTATTATTTGGGCAAAATTTATTGACCAATCATGGGTTAAACATAGTTATTTTTCGCATATTATAAATTTTAATTGGTGGAAATTTTTTATACAATTTTCAATTCTGCAAGTCATTTTTCTTATCTTTTTTATTGGAATATTATATTTTCCCATTTCTTTTCAAGAAAAAATTCCTAGATCTATTAAGAAATTATTTAAACCATTTACAGTTCTTTATTTTTCTATCTCAATTACTGTATCGTTATCAATAACTATGACTGAAACAGTTTTTATTACAGTAACATCAATCATTGCATTTATTGCTCTTATCTATCCGCTTGTGAATCGAGTTAAATTTTCGGACAATTATATTGATTATCAACGGAAGACCAAACGCAATCCATCCAGTAAGAACAAATAGAGATATAACTCCTATAATAAGATTGATTATTTTATTCTCCTCCTTCCCATATATTCCCTAAAATTTCCATTTCAGCTCCTTCACGCCACAAGTTACAAGCTATTTTTTTCTTGTCATTAACAATCGTCCAAGCACCCTCAAGCATTTTGACTACTCCTGTAATTTCTTCAATTCCAGAAGTTGGTATCAGCATTTTTTGTTCAACCACATCACCCTCGAAAATCTCCACTTCGTGCTTGTCTTTGAACCCTGTTGATTGTCCCACCGTGTCTATGTCGACACTACACCAGTCTCCCAACGCAACATATTCATCATTAGCTTCAATTATTCCATTGATGATGAGTATTATGTTGTTATCAATTAGAAGATGTCCATATACCCATTTACCTTTATCATCTTCGACGGTTGACCGTCCTCTAAATCTTGGTATCATCTTCTACTCTCTCCTTATTTCTTTTTTGTAATATTAAACGGGACAATGCTTTCTGGCATATAATTGATTTCGTATTTATATTGGTTGACTTTTGCCCCCTCAATATCTTCAACGACATACATATTCCAACCAGTTAAATTGACCATGTGTTTCTTATAAACACCTTTATCTGTTTCAACCAAAATTTCCAAACGTTTTCCTTTGTTTGCTTCGGTGTCAACAGAAATCCGTCCAATCACTTCAAATTCTATTTTGTCTGTTCGTGTATTGATAACTGCAACACGACGAATAACATTAAAATTATCTGCCTCTTGGCTGATATTATGTGAGACCTTATCGCTTTCACGACAAGCAGCTAATCCAAATAAGCTAATTAAAACTAATCCTGTAAGTACAATATTTTTAATTTGTTTCATTTTCCTCTATCCTCTCATCTTTTCGGCTGATACCCTCTGAAATTCTCTTTCAGATAGTCCAATACCTCATAGACATCCGCAAGGTCGTACTTCCAATCCCTACCTTGCTTACGTCTTTTCAATCCATTCGCTAGCATCTTTTTCAAATAATTAGCATCAAAGCCAAACTTTTCCATAAGTTCTTTTTGATTTAAAGGAACTTTTTCCGCCTCTAGCTCTTTCCGAACCTCCTCACGGATAATATTCGTCTGCTCACGAATGTATAACTGCGCCATCTCGTCAGACATTAACGGTGGCAATCTGCTTGATTGGCTTGATTCATTCATAACAAACCTCCAAAAAGTTCAAGCTGCTTATTTTTTGTCTTAATACAAATCTTAGTATTTGTGTTTGGTTCCCAATTTCGCCAATACTCATAAGCATTCAATTCGTCCTTGCGTTTCAGCAAATCATAACGTGGAATCCGAAAATGATCTTTAAAATCCTTTGCAGCTTGCGCAAACACAGAACGAGCAAAATGACTATCACGATAAGCAGGACTATCTTTCCCACCTAAAATATCAATCACCTTTTTCTTGCGTATCCGCTCCAAATCAAGACAAACAGACGGATTAACAGGTTGTTCATTTTTCAAGTAATCAACATCACTCTCTAATGATTTTTGTTGCTGCTTCAATTGTTTTTGATTTTCCAAAACCTGAATCAAAATATCTTCTTGTGTAACATCGGTAATACTCTCTAAAAGTTCATTCTTCATTTAAACTCTCCTTCAATAATAGTTGTCGCCCCTCTCATTTGCGAAAGGTCGTTGATGAGTAACTGCATGCGATTCACCAAGCTATCAATTTCAAGACCGATAACATGGTCTGCTTGTCTAAATTTCTCCTCATCTTTGTAAATCAATCCCGACATCTTTGTTAATAAATCGTCCCCTGAACGGACAATTTCCAAAATGTCCTTGTAATCGGACATTTTTTTCTGAACGTCATTTAATTGCCCTTTCGACTGTTGGATAGCTTCTGTTAATTCTTCGTATTTCTTAGAATTAGCATCCACCGTTTCTCGTTCTTTCAAAAGGCTTTGATATTGACTTTCAACAAATTTATTTCGTTCTTCTAAACTTTCTAAGTCACTTTTCAGCTCCTTATTCTTTTCCATCAATGTCTTGTTTAAAGACTTAGTAGAGTCATAGTCTTGAGGTGCAACCTCCTTAGTGACTATCTTTGTTTCAAACTTTGCTAAAGCCTGCTCGGCTAGTTGCTCATTCTTTTGCCGCAATTCTTCATTGTCTGCTTTAGACAGATTGAGTTGCCGACGCAGTTCCTGCAATTCTCGAACTGTTGGATTGTCGCCCTCTTCAATGCGATTTAGTTGCTCTTGCTTTTGGTCATCTGGCAAAGTGGCTATGAGATAGAGGGCTGATAGACCCAAATTATTAAACGTTTCATAATTTGGGCTAAGTTCGTTAACAATTCTTATGTATTTCTGAGCTTCATTCCTAGCGATGCCAACTGTTTCAACCCAGTTCAAGAATTGTCCGTGTGTTAAGTCATTTTCTTTAACATGTTTCAACCGTCTACCGATTTCCCAAATCGACTCACCAATTTTGGCTTTATGTTCTCTGATTTCATATTCAATCTGAGCTAGATTATTTGATAATGCTAATTCATTCATTTTTTTCCTTTCTAATTTGATATACAGTAATCAATTACTGTCTTCATCATCCTTTATTTTTAAACGAGTGTTTGGAAAACTCTGTCTTACTGACACTTCATTGAAACCATCAGACATAACTAGATAATCAACCTGCATGACTGTATCAACAGCAGCGTCATCTCTTGTCCTCCAATCAATTTTCAATCCCTGTAAACCAATCTTCTTTTCTTTGAAATCAATACCGTTAAGAATAACCTTAGGATAGCTTTGCTCGTTGCTAATCTCAATTTCTAACTTTTGAATTAGCGGTACTCCTTTATTTAAAACAAGTCTTCTTTCCTGCTCTTTTACAGGCTTTTTATTATATGGATATTTCTTTGGTCTCATTTCTTCTCCTTCCCTCAACTATGCGGGCAAGCGTAGTTAGTTATATAATTTATTTCACTTTTCGTGAAGTTGAGTCGCTAAAAATATCGCCAATTTTTCTATTAAAGAAGTTGGCGATTTTAAACATTTCAGATAATTTGAAATCTGTGTCTCCTCTTTCTTTATGACCGTATGAATTTTGAGAAATTCCTAACATTTTAGCAAGGTCTTCTTGTTTTAACCCTGCTTTCTTTCGCAATTCATATAATTTTATCTGCACACTCCTCACCCCTTTCTAAATTTGATATAATGTAAATAAAAACGATTGGAGAAAAAGTTTATGTCACCCATTAACATTGACTTAAAAGGCGATTTAACTCCCTTTATTGAATCTTCTAGTGAGATTTTAAAGCCCCTTAGTGAAGGTTTAGCAGGAATATTTGCATTTGTTTTTCAAAAGCCAAGACAATACAATGTTATTTCTAAAATTGAATTAGAAGAACTAGCAAAATCTACTAGAAATAAATTTGCCGATATCCCTTATGAGAATCAAAGTTTTGAAAATATAAAACAAATCGGTAAAATTCTAGACGACTCAATTTATCAATTAGACAATAAACAATTTAGAGAATATTATGCTAAATTGATTGCTGCTTCTTGTGATAACCGAAAGCATGTTAAACCATTTTATTCTTCACTCATCAGAGAGATGTCGTCTGAAGAAGCTAATTTGCTTGACTATTTTTTTAAATATACTTTTTTATTCGAAGTGCAAATAACTAGTGATAACCACTTATTTTCTAACCCAGACTTATATAGATGGTATTGGCCAAAACGCTATTTTAAATCTAAAATTGTAGAAAATTTTATGGTTTTTAGAGACTATGATAGTCAATTTTTACCCGAAAATGCTGTTCCTCTTGAAGAAATTTACAAATACAATGTATCTTACTCTGAAAGCTTAGAAATTGAAAACTCTGTCTTATTCTTGTTATCAAAAAAATTAATACAAGAAAGTCCAGAATACAACTGCCATCAATTCATTCCTAGTATCAAAAAATTTGTCTTTGATAATGATGAACAAGTACAAAATATTATCAAAGAAAATGAATTCTATACTTCTAAAGTACAATTTAATATCAAACACAAAGTTTATACTCTAACTCCAATCGGTGAAGAACTGAAAGAAGCCCTCACCTACGACCCTCTTTGAGAATAGCATCATATTCTCCTTTAGCTCTCCGATAACTATCAACTGAAATATGGAGCCAAGAAGCTGCTAATGTTTCAGTTATATACTTCATGAGCAATAATGAAGATATTGCCGATACCGCAAAAGAAATAACTATAACAATAATAATCATTTGTTTTCTCCCTCCTTAAAAATAAAATTTCAATTTTGGTCATTTCCCTGACCTTGATTATATTTTACCTCACGTTTTGTGAAGTGTCAACAGTTTTTTGTGAAAAAAACAAAAAAACTTTTCAAAACGTGAGATTTTTGTTATAATACTTTTAACAAACAGTAGCAGGAGGTGTAACATGACAGACGTTGAACTAGCTATCTATATTGGTGAAAAGATAAAAGAATATAGAAAATTAAAAGGATTGACTCAAAAAGAGTTAGCTAAAAAAATAGGCATGGGGGATACTACAATCGCTAATTACGAAAAAGGTTTCAGAACTCCCAAAAAGAATACCTTATTCAAATTGGCTAAAGCATTTGACATATCTATTGATGATTTATTTCCACCAATTCAAACAACTAATATTGTTTCATTACCTTTAACTAATACTGCTAAGGCAATTTCCGATACTGTAGAACGTTTAGAAGAACCTCGTAGAGTAATTGTGCTTGACACAGCTAAAATGCAGCTAGAGGAGCAAAAACGAGCACAGAACGAACTCAACGAAGAACGAACAGAATATCATGTCTTTGAAAAACTCTCTGCAGGAAATGGTTACGACTACATGGAAGACCGCAATTATGATGTCGTATTTTACAACAAAGATATAGACCATGACTTTGCTTCTTGGGTCTATGGTGATTCTATGGAGCCTAAATTCCTTGACGGCTCTGTTGCTCTTATCAAAGAAACCGGATGGGACTATGATGGTGCCGTCTACGCTGTTGATTGGGACGGACAAAGCTACATCAAGAAAGTCTACAAAGAAAAAGACGGTTTAAGACTCGTCTCGTTAAATGATAAATATGCTGATAAATTCGCACCTTTTAGTGAAGAACCACGGATTATAGGTAAAGTAGTCGGTAATTTCATGCCAATGGAAAATTAGGGGAAAAATTATGAAAAAAGTATTTGTTTTAGGATTGGCTCTTTTTGCGACAATTATTCTCGTTTCTTGTTCGAGTAACCAACATTCAAAAGAAAAGTCCACAGTGGGTGACTCTAGCATTGAAACAACTTCATCAAAGAAAAAAGAAAAGATCACTTACAGCCAGTTTGAAGCATTTTACCCTGAAGTCAAAAACGAAGGATATGAAGAAACTCCAATTGAAGAATGGGCTTACAATGACAAAGTACGAGTTAGAGGGACTGTCCTTGACGTTATGGAGGGAAACAATGCAAAAGTTATTGTTTGTAAAAATGGAAAAGATAAGTTTTTAGTTTTAATACTTCCAGAATATTATAAGTACACTTTAAAAAAAGGAGATAAATTTATTTCATACGGTTTTGTTACTGATGAGCAAGAAGGCTATCCTGCTCTTGCATCCTTTAGATATTTACCTGATTTTGCAAATAGAAATTAAAAAAGTCCATCACCCGTAGTCAAAGGTGATGGATTAAAAAATATACCAACATTAGTATAACACAATCACTTCATTCTCTCAACTATGCGGGCAAGCTAAAAAAGGAGAAGAAAGATGATTAAAAAATATACTACAGCAAATGGAGAAACTCGCTACATATTGAAAGCCTATCTCGGCATTGATCCATTGACAGGAAAGCAAAGACGGACGACACGTAGAGGGTTCAAGTCAGAGAGAGCAGCAAGGCAAGCAGAAGCTCTCTTGCGATTTCAAGCAGAAGAACAAAAATTTACAAAAATATACCAAGATTATACCTTCGAAGAAATCGCCGAGATGTGGATGGATTCGTATAAATCCACGGTGAAACCAACTACTCTCGCAACAGCAAAGTATATGCTTAAAACTGTCATAAAATATTTTGACGGTATGAAGATAAAAAATATTACTGTTTTAATTTGTCAAAATAACGTTCAAAAGATACAGGATAAATATAAAAGTTCAAGTCTATTATTTAGTGTTATCAAGCGTATCTTTAAATACGCTTACCACCTAGAAATTATCCCTGAAAATCCTATGGATAAAGTCATTATCCCTAGAAAAAAATATACAGAAGAAAATCAAGAAGAGCAAGTAGATAACTTCTATACTAGAATGGAGTTACTAGAATTTTTAAATAAATGTCAAAATTCACGCTCACCATTTAATGTGACATTTTTCCACGTTTTAGGATATACCGGGCTAAGAAAAGGTGAAGCTCTTGGACTAAAATGGAAAGACATAGACTTTCAAAATAAAACTCTAAAAGTTTCTCGAACAGCAGTAAAAGTTGACGGAAAACAATTTTGCCAATCTCCAAAAACTAAAAAAAGCCGTAGAACCATCTCCATCGATGACCATACAATTTCATTGTTGAAAACTTGGAAAATTTACCAAATGAAACGATTTATGGCTCATGGAGTAAAATTTGAGGGTAACGAACAATATATATTCACTAATAGAGATTGCAAATGGTATTCCTACAACCATATATCTGATTTAAATAATGTGCTTGCGAAAAGATTTAACATGCGGAGAATCACAATACATGGCTTCCGTCATACTCATTGCTCCCTACTATTTGAATCTGGCGCAACCATTAAAGAGGTTCAAGAAAGATTAGGACATAGTAACATAAAAACAACTATGGAAATCTACGCTCATGTCACCAAAGAACGACACGAACAAGTAGCAAATCGTTTTAACGAATACATGTCCGAAAGAAAAGAAGCGTAGTTAAAAACGTAGTCACTTAATCTACAACCTCTCAAAACCTTGATATTACTAAGTTATTTGGAAAATATGTTCTATTTTAGCATAAAAACATCATAAAATCCCAATTATCTGCATAAACACTGGAGACACTGCACCTTATCAAGGATAAAACCAATTAAATTACTACTGATTTACTACGTATGAATGAGCTTTGGTACGACGATTTTCCTTGAAAGGTGAAGATTTAATAGATACCTCCAGCACAAATTGAATATTCATAAAGGTAGACACTTCAACAATGAGGTGTCTATTTTTGTATTTAATTTGAAAGGTCGTGATAATGATGGAAAGAAAAACTTTGGAAAGGAAATGTCGTTCTCCTACGAAAGATACGCTGAAAACATAAAAATCAATAGATCACAGAAAGGACGAAAAAATATGGAACTAAAATTTGTTATTCCCAACATGGAAAAGACTTTTGGAAACTTAGAATTTGCCGGTGAGGATAAAGTCATACAAAGAAGAATCAACGGACAGCTTACGGTCTTATCAAGAAGCTACAACCTCTATTCCGATGTGCAGAGAGCAGACGATATTATCGTGATACTTCCGGCAGAAGCAGGCGAAAAGAACTTTGCCTTTGAGGAAAAAGTAAAACTCATCCATCCCCGTATCAGAGCAGAGGGATATAAAATCGGCACACGAGGATTTACCAATTACATTCTGGAAGCCGACGACATGATAAAGGCATAGAAAGCGAGGAAAAGAAATGAGATTAGCAAACGGTATCGTCTTAGAAAAGGAAGCGACATTTGGAGAGTTGAAATTCTCCGCACTTCGCCGTGAGGTACGCATTCAAAAGGAAGATGGCACGCTTTCGGAAGAAATTAAGGAGCGTACCTATGACCTCAAATCCAAAGGACAGGGACGAATGATTCAGGTGAGCATTCCTGCAAGCGTTCCGCTGAAAGAATTTGACTATAACGCACATGTAGAGCTTATCAATCCGGTAGCCGATACGGTAGCGACCGCAACCTTTCAGGGAGCAGAGGTGGACTGGTATATCAAGGCAGATGATATTGTGCCGGCGAAGGATTCAGGAAATTTCAAGAGGGAAGCTCCTAAAAAAGAACCCATATCTGAAAAGTAAGGTAAAGAACGCAAATCGAAAGGAGAAACAGGCACATGAAACAGTGGCTTCTTTCCGGTAAACGGATTCGACCAAGCGATAAGGATTTGGTCTTTCATACAGCCGTATCAATATTCCTGCCGGTTTTTATTCTTGTTGTTGCCCTGTTTCATGCAAAGACAATCTCAGAGATAAACTGGCAGGATTTTCATTTACCAAAAGCAGGTGAAATCAATGTTCCCTATCTTTCCATAAGCTGTATTAGCTCCGGTGTTATCTGCCTGCTGCTTGTTTTGGTGATTAAACGCTATCGCTATGACTGGATAAAACAGCTCTATCATCGTCAGAAATTAGCCAGAATGATACTGGAAAACAAATGGTATGAAGCAAAGCAGGTAAAATCAGAGGGGATTTTTAAAGATTCTTCCAGCCGGACAAGAGAAAAGATAAGCTACTTCCCGAAAGTCTATTACCGCATGAAAAACGGTCTGATTCAGATACGTGTAGAAATTACGCTGGGCAAGTATCAGGAACAGCTCCTGCATTTGGAGAAAAAGCTGGAGAGCGGCTTATATTGTGAGCTGACCGAAAAGGAGCTGAAAGATTCCTATGTGGAATATACCCTGCTTTATGACATGATTGCCAATCGTATTTCCATTGACGAGGTACAGGCAAAAAGCGGAAAGCTACGCCTTATGAAAAATATATGGTGGGAATATGACAAGCTCCCTCATATGTTAATTGCCGGTGGTACAGGCGGCGGTAAAACCTATTTTATCCTGACACTGATTGAAGCCCTGCTCCGTACAAATGCAAAGCTGTATATCCTTGACCCGAAAAATGCCGATCTTGCCGACTTAGGCTCTGTTATGAAAGAGGTGTATTTTCAAAAGGAAGATATCCTTTCCTGCATTGACAGATTCTATGAAGAAATGGTGAAGCGAAGCCTCGCCATGAAAGAAATGGAAAACTATAAAACAGGCGAAAATTATTCCTACTTGGGGCTTCCGGCTCATTTCCTGATTTTTGATGAATATGTCGCTTTTATGGAAATGCTGGGAACAAAGGAGAATACTGCCGTCTTAAATAAATTAAAGCAGATTGTCATGTTAGGTCGTCAGGCAGGATTTTTCCTAATATTAGCCTGTCAAAGACCGGACGCAAAATACCTTGGCGACGGAATCCGTGACCAGTTTCATTTCAGAGTAGCTTTAGGTCGTATGTCTGAAATGGGATACGGCATGATGTTTGGAAGTGATGTGCAAAAGGATTTCTTCTCAAAACAAATCAAAGGGCGTGGCTATGTTGATGTGGGAACAAGCGTCATATCTGAATTTTATACGCCCCTTGTTCCCAAAGGACATGATTTTTTAGAGGAGATACGGAAACTCACAGACGGCAGGCAGGACGCACAAAAGGCGTGCGAAGCGTAAGCCTTGCCGTGCGGACGGTTTGCCGGTTGGTGTGGCGGCAGCCACGCCAACCATTCAACCCCCCGTATCTAACAGGGGGGTACAAATCGACAAAAAACAATTTATTTATCATCTCTTATTCTTTACAGGACAAGGGATTATAGAAATTACGGCAGGTGTCAAGTGAGCTTTCAAAGTTGACATCTGCCTTTTTAGACAGGAGGGATTTTACTGGAGAAAGAAAATCATATCGAAAAGATAAAAGAAACACGATTGGCTTATGGTATTTCACAGAGCCGTCTGGCAACCGGAGCAGGTATTACAAGGCAGTATTTAAGTGATATTGAAACAGGGAAAGTCATACCGTCAAAGGAACTGGAACATGTACTCTTTGAAACCTTGGAACGGTTCAATCCTAACTCTCCGCTTGAGCTTATTTTTGACTATGTAAGGATTCGCTTTCCGACAACAGATGTCAGATATGTGGTAGAACAAATCCTGCGATTAAAGCTGTCCTATTTTCTTCATGAGGATTACGGCTTCTACTCCTATTCGGAGCATTACGCTTTAGGAGATATATTTGTTCTCTGTTCATCGGAGCTTAGTAAGGGTGTGCTGGTAGAACTAAAGGGACGTGGGTGCAGACAGTTTGAAGCCTATCTTCTGGCACAGGAGCGAAGCTGGTATGAATTTTTCATGGACGCCTTATCGGCTGGCGGTGTGATGAAGCGACTGGATTTAGCCATCAATGACAGAACCGGCATTTTGAATATTCCCATGCTTACCGAAAAATGCAGGAATGAGGAATGTATCTCCGTCTTTCGCAGTTTCAAAAGCTACCGAAGCGGTGAACTGGTACGCAAAGATGAAAAGGAATGTATGGGAAATACTCTCTATATTGGTTCTCTTCAAAGCGAAGTTTACTTTTGCATTTATGAAAAGGACTATGAGCAGTACAGGAAGAATCATATTCCCATCCGTGAAGCGGAAGTGAAAAACCGCTTTGAAATCCGTCTGAAAAATGAGCGTGCCTATTATGCCGTTCGTGACCTGCTTATCTTTGACAATCCGGAGCAGACCGCCTTTAAGATTATCAACCGCTATATCCGTTTTGTAGACAGGGATGATAACAGACCTCGCTGTGACTGGAAATTGAATGATGAATGGGCTTGGTTTATCGGCAATCACCGTGACCGCTTAAAACTCACGACAAAACCGGAACCCTATACCTATGAGCGAACGCTAAACTGGCTGGCTCGTCAGGTCGCTCCTACCTTAAAGGTGGCACTAAAGCTGGACGAAATCAATCAGACACAGACGGTAAATACTCTGCTTGCACATGCAAAGCTGACGGACAAGCATAAGCAGATTCTCAAACAACAGTCAGCAAATATCAAAAATGTCATTGTATGACACAAATTCATTTTTAACAGAGAGGAGAATATTTTTCAATGAACTTTGGACAAAATCTTTATAACTGGTTTTTATCGAACGCACAATCACTGGTGCTTTTAGCTATTGTTGTGATTGGCTTATATCTTGGCTTTAAGCGTGAATTTTCCAAACTTATCGGCTTTCTTATCATTGCGATTATTGCAGTAGGACTGGTATTCAACGCAGCCGGTGTCAAGGACATTTTACTGGAGCTGTTCAATAAAATTATTGGAGCTTAGAGAGGAGGAAAATGAATGGACGATATGCAGGTATATATTGCCAACCTCGGCAAATATAACGAGGGGGAACTCGTGGGAGCTTGGTTTAAGCTCCCCGTAGATTTTGAAGAAGTCAAAGAAAAAATCGGCTTGAATGATGAGTATGAGGAATACGCCATTCATGATTACGAGCTGCCCTTTGACATTGACGAATACACCTCCCTTGCAGAACTGAACCATCTTTATGAGCTGGTATGTGATCTGCCCGAAGAATTACAGTCAGAGCTTTCCGCCTTGCTTACGCACTTTCCCAGCATTGAAGAATTAAGCGAACATCAGGACGATATTATTCTGCATTCCGGCTGTGATGATATGGCAGATGTGGCACGCTACTACATTGAGGAAACGGGTATGCTTGGTGAAGTTCCGGCAAGTCTGCAAAACTATATTGATTATGAATCCTTTGGGCGTGACTTAGAGCTTTCAGGAACTTTTATCCATGCAAGCCGTGGGATTTTTGAAATTATCTACTGATGTCTGATGACACAGACAGATTGGTTTGACTTAAGGGGATAGTCCAAAAACTATCCCTTTTTATGAAAGGATAAAGAAATAAAAATGAAAAAAATACGAAGCTATACCAATATCTGGTCGGTGGAAAAGGTGCTTTACTCTATCAATGACTTTAAGCTGCCTTTCCCTATCACCTTTACGCAAATGACATGGTTTGTGGTGTCTGTATTTGCAGTCATACTTCTTGGGAATCTTCCGCCACTGTCTTTTATTGATGGGGCATTCCTGAAATATTTTGGAATCCCGGTCGTCCTGACTTGGTTTATGAGCCAGAAAACATTCGACGGAAAAAAGCCTTACGGATTTTTGAAGTCGGTAATTTCCTTTTGGTTCAGACCGAAGCTGACTTATGCAGGCAAAACCATACATTTAAGAAAAAACAATATGCAGGAAGCAATTACAGCAGTCAGGAGTGAATACGATGAAATATCCCATTAAATATATTGAAAACAATCTGGTCTGGAACAATGACGGGGAATGCTTTGCCTACTATGAACTTCTTCCCTATAACTATTCTTTTCTAAGCCCTGAGCAAAAATTACAGGTGCATGATTCTTTCAGACAGCTTATCGCACAAAACCGTAACGGGAAAATTCATGCTCTGCAAATCAGTACGGAATCCAGCATACGTTCCATTCAGGAAAATTCCAAAAAGGGAATCGTCGGGAAATTAAAAGAAGTTGCCGAAAAAAGAATTGATGAGCAGACAGAGGCTTTGATTTCCATGATTGGAGAAAATCAGGTCGATTACCGCTTTTATATCGGCTTTAAGCTCCTTTTTGGCGAACAGGATGTATCCGTCAGGGAATTTACAAAAGAAGCCAAAAATGCGGCTTTGGATTTTATCTATGATGTCAACCATAAGCTGATGGGCGATTTTGTCAGCATGAGCAATGATGAGATTTTACGCTATTCAAAGATGGAAAAGCTGCTCTCGAACAAGATTTCAAGAAGATTTAAAATCCGACCATTAAATAAAGATGATTTCGGTTATCTCATTGAACACATCTATGGACAGACCGGCACAGCCTATGAAGATTATACCTACCATCTTTCAAAGAAAAAGACGGATGGAGAAACACTGGTAAAATACTATGACCTGATTAAGCCGACCCGTTGCCTGATTGAAGAAAAGCAGCGATATTTGAAACTGGAACAGGAAGATAGAACCGTGTACGTTGCTTACTTTACGATTAACAGCGTTGTCGGAGAACTGGATTTCCCATCAAGTGAAATTTTCTACTATCAGCAACAGCAATTCACGTTTCCGATTGATACATCCATGAATGTAGAAATTGTAGCCAATAAAAAGGCTTTGGGGACAGTCAGAAATAAGAAAAAGGAACTGAAAGATTTGGATAACCACGCTTGGCAGAATGACAATGAAACCAGCACCAATGTCGCCGACGCTTTAGAAAGTGTCAGTGAGCTGGAAAGCAGTTTAGACCAGAGCAAGGAATCCATGTATAAGCTCTCCTATGTAGTGCGTGTATCCGCTAATGATATGGATGAGCTGAAACGACGTTGTGATGAGGTGAAGGATTTTTACGATGATTTAAGCGTAAAGCTGGTGCGACCGTTTGGCGACATGTTGGGCTTGCAGGGAGAATTTCTGCCAGCCAGCAAACGCTATATGAATGACTATATCCAGTATGTGACTTCGGATTTTCTTGCCGGACTTGGCTTTGGGGCAACACAAATGCTTGGGGAAAAAGACGGAATCTATGTCGGTTACAATCTGGATACGGGAAGAAATGTTTATCTGAAACCGGCTCTTGCTTCACAGGGAGTAAAAGGCTCTGTGACGAATGCCTTGGCTTCCGCTTTTGTCGGCTCTCTTGGCGGTGGAAAATCCTTTGCCAATAATCTGATTGTCTATTATGCGGTGCTTTTCGGGGCACAGGCTCTTATTGTTGACCCGAAAGCGGAACGTGGAAGTTGGAAAGAAACCCTGCCTGAAATCGCTCATGAAATAAATATTGTCAATCTGACCTCTGAAAAGAAAAACATGGGATTACTTGACCCTTATGTAATTATGAAAAATCCAAAGGATTCAGAATCTCTTGCGATTGATATATTGACCTTTTTGACAGGGATTTCTTCCCGTGATTCCGACCGTTTCCCCGTCCTTAGAAAAGCCATTCGTGCCGTAACAAACAGTGAAGTAAGGGGCTTATTAAAGGTTATTGAAGAATTGAGAATTGAGGGAACGGATACCGCCACAAGCATTGCAGAGCATATTGAAAGTTTTACCGACTATGATTTTGCTCATCTTCTCTTTAGTGACGGTGAGGTAAAACAGTCCATCAGCTTGGAAAAACAGCTAAACATCATACAGGTTGCCGATTTGGTGCTTCCGGACAAGGAAACCGATTTTGAAGAATATACTACTATGGAACTGCTGTCTGTGGCAATGCTCATTGTTATCAGCACCTTTGCATTGGATTTTATCCATACGGACAGAAGCATTTTCAAGATTGTGGACTTGGACGAAGCATGGAGCTTTTTACAGGTGGCGCAGGGCAAGACCCTATCCATGAAATTAGTGCGTGCCGGTCGTGCCATGAATGCCGGTGTCTATTTCGTGACACAAAATACGGACGACCTCTTAGATGAAAAGCTCAAAAATAATCTGGGGCTGAAATTTGCTTTCCGCTCCACGGACATCAATGAGATAAAAAAGACTTTGGCGTTCTTTGGGGTTGACCCCGAAGATGAGTACAACCAAAAGCGTCTGCGTAACTTGGAAAACGGGCAGTGTCTAATCAGTGATTTATATGGGCGTGTCGGCGTGATACAGTTTCACCCTGTGTTTGAGGAACTGCTCCATGCCTTTGATACCAGACCGCCGGTAAGAATTGAGGTGTAAGCATGAAACAGCAAAATATAGCAAAAGTAGTCAAGCGAATTGGGAAAGTCATACTGATAGCAGGTGCGATTCTTATTGCCACCTTAGTATTTCTGTCTGTGGTCGGAACCGTAGTACACGCCGCAGGACTGGTTGACGATACGGTCAATACTGCCAATGAATACAGCAAATATCCGCTGTCAAACTACCAGCTTGATTTTTATGTCGATAATTCTTGGGACTGGCTGCCGTGGAACTGGACAGATGGCATTGGAAAGCAGGTCATGTATGGACTTTATGCGATTACCAATTTCATCTGGACAATCAGTCTGTATATCTCAAACGCCACAGGTTACTTGGTAAAAGAAGCGTATTCCTTGGATTTCATTTCTTCCACGGCGAATGCCATCGGAAAAAACATGCAGACCTTAGCCGGTGTTACTTCATACGGTCTGTCATCAGAGGGCTTTTATGTCGGTTTTCTTTTGATTTTTATTCTGGTACTCGGTATCTATGTCAGCTATACAGGACTTATCAAAAGAGAAACGACAAAGGCGGTTCATGCGATTGTCAATTTCGTACTGGTATTTATCCTGTCCGCTTCCTTCATTGCCTATGCGCCGGATTACATTGCGAAAATCAATGATTTTTCGTCGGACATCAGCAATGCCAGCTTATCGCTTGGCACAAAAATCACCTTGCCGGATTCCGAAGCCAAAGGAAAAGACAGTGTGGATTTAATCCGGGACAGCCTGTTTTCCATACAGGTGAAACAGCCCTGGCTGCTGCTCCAGTACGGAACAACCGACATAGACAGTCTTGGCACCGACCGTGTGGAAAATCTTTTGTCCACAAGTCCCGATTCCAATAACGGTGAAGACAGGGAAAACATCATCAAAGAGGAAATTGAGGATAAAGATAATGCCAATATGACCATCACAAAGACAATCAGCAGGTTAGGAACGGTATTTTTCCTGTTCTTCTTTAATATTGGTATTTCCATCTTTGTCTTTCTTCTGACCGGCATTATGATTTTCTCACAGATACTCTTTATCATCTATGCCATGTTCCTGCCGGTCAGCTTCCTGCTCAGCATGCTGCCGACCTTTGAGGGCATGAGCAAAAGAGCCATTACAAAGCTCTTTAATACCATCCTGACCCGTGCAGGCATTACATTGATTATTACTGTTGCCTTTAGCATTTCCACCATGCTTTACAGTCTGTCTGCCGGTTATCCGTTCTTTATGGTTGCTTTCTTGCAGATCGTGACCTTTGCAGGCATTTATTTTAAGCTTGGTGACTTGATGAGCCTGTTTTCTCTGCAAAGCAATGATTCACAAGGTGTCGGAAGCCGTATGATGAGAAGACCCCGTATGCTTATGCACGCACAAATGCACCGCCTACAAAGAACATTAGGTCGTTCCATGACTGCTTATGGAGTAGGTTCTGCGATTGCCGGAAAAAGAAATCAGAAAAGAGATGGCTTAACACATTCTCCGAAAACACAAGCCGACCATAGCCGACCACAAAGTGAGCATTCGGCTTCACTGGGAGCAAAGCTCGGACAAGGTGTCGGAACGATAGCCGATACAAAAGACACGATAGCAGCATCTGTCAATCAATTCAGGGAACAGGTCACTGACCTGCCGACAAACGCAAGATATGCCGTCTTTCAAGGTAAAAACAAAATCAGAGAAAATATGAATGATTTTACCGGCGGTATCACTCAGGCAAGAACATACAGAGCAGACAGACGCAATCAGGAGCAGGAAGCAAGACGACAGACGATTGCGGAACGCCGTTTGAGGATGGAAATGGCAAAATCAGAGAACAGCGTAGCTTCATCTGTCCATGAAAGACCGATAATTAGGCAGGAACGAACGGCTCAGAAACAAGAACCACAAAAAACGATAAGAGAATTTCAATCAGCAAATATACAGGAATGGTCTGTCCAGAGAGCAAGCCGATTAAAAGAAAATTCAACACCGCTTAAAGCGAAAAGACAAGCTCCTGTTATTTCAAGAACACAGACTGTAAACACAAAAAGCAGACCGTTACAAACCGCCAGAATAAAAAAAGACCAAGGTAAGCCGTCATGAAATTAAAACATCTTCTCATCGGCTTTTCCTGTTTTTTCGTAGTTGTATTCTCGCTACTTTTGTTTATCACAATTTTATCTTCTGATGAACAGGATGGCGGATTTGGGAACAGTCAATTTGGCGGTGCGACCGTTTCCATGGAGGTTCTGGCACACAAGCCTATGGTAGAAAAATACGCCAAGGAATATGGTGTGAGTGAATATGTAAATGTATTGCTTGCCATCATGCAGGTGGAATCCGGCGGTACGGCAAAAGATGTCATGCAGTCTTCGGAATCGCTGGGGCTTCCTCCGAACTCATTGGATACGGAAAGCTCTATCAAACAGGGCGTAAAGTATTTCAGTGAGCTTCTGGCAGGCAGTAAGCGTCTGGAAGTAGATTTCGATTGTGTCATACAGTCCTATAACTATGGCGGTGGATTTTTAGATTATGTCGCCCGTCATGGCAAAAAATACAGCTTTGAACTGGCGCAGAGCTTTGCAAAGGAGCATTCCGGCGGTGTAAAGGTGGACTACCCCAACTCTATTGCCATCTCTATGAACGGGGGCTGGCGATACAGCTATGGAAATATGTTTTATGTAGCTCTGGTTAAACAGTATCTTGTGACATCGCAGTTTGATGATGAAACCGCACAGGCAATTATGAATGAAGCGCTTAAATATGAGGGCTGGAAATATGTATTTGGCGGTTCTTCTCCCACTACCTCTTTTGACTGTTCGGGACTGGTGCAGTGGTGCTATGGGAAAGCCGGTATCTCTTTGCCAAGAACCGCACAGGCACAGTATGACGCTACCCAACACATCTCTCTATCCGAAGCCAAGGCTGGAGATTTGATATTCTTCCATTCTACTTACAATTCCGGAACATACATTACCCATGTCGGAATCTATGTCGGCAATAACCGTATGTACCATGCAGGCGACCCGATCGGTTATACCGACTTGACAAGCTCCTACTGGCAGCAGCATTTGGCAGGAGCAGGACGAATCAAACGATAAGAAAGGAATAAAATATGAAATTCATCAATCATAACAACAATAAAAAACAGCTTCCAAAAGAGAAGAAACCCCGTATTCATAAGATAAATCCTCGAAGAAAGATAGTGATTGCCCTGTGGATACTCTTAGCAGTCAGCTTCAGCTTTGCGGTATTTAAGCATTTTACGGCAATAGATACCCATACCATTCATGAAACGAAGGTCATCGAAAAAGAATATATGGATACGCATAATATAGAAAATTTTGTAGAGAAATTTGCGAAAGTCTATTACACATGGGAGCAAAACAGCACCTCGATTGACAACCGAACCAAAGCACTGAAAAACTATCTGACAGAGGAGCTTCAAGCTCTTAATAACGACACGGTACGAAAGGATATACCGGTGTCCTCCTCGCTTCAAAACTTTCAGATATGGAGCGTCAAAAATACTGGGAATCACACCTTTGATATGACCTACAGTGTAGAACAGCTTATTACAGAGGGAGAAAGCAAGAAAAACGTGCAGTCTGCTTATTCTGTCAGTGTCTATGTGGACAGTGCCGGAAACATGGTCATCATTAAGAATCCGACCATTACAAGCATACCGTCAAAGTCTTCCTATCAGCCTAAGATAATAGAAAATGACGGCACGGTGGATTCTGTTACTGCAAATGAAATCAATGACTTTTTAACCACCTTCTTCAAGCTCTACCCGACTGCCACGCAAAAGGAACTGTCCTACTATGTGACAGATGGAATCCTAAAACCGGTTGGAAAAGAGTATGTTTTTCAGGAGCTGGTCAATCCGATTTATAATCGTAAAGAAAATCAGGTTACAGTGTCTTTATCGGTTAAATATCTTGACCCACAGACCAAAGCAACGCAGGTATCACAGTTCAGTCTGACACTTGAAAAGAATGATGGGAATTGGAAGATTGTGAAGTAATCTAATCAAAGAAAATATTACCATTTCACTCTTTACCATCCGAAATTGACCAATCAGTCAAAATATGATATACTCTAATCAAGAGTACTGACTGATTGGTCAATTTAGTGAGGTGTCTAATGGTTACTAAGAATTTTGAAAAAATTTCAGATGAAAAAAAGGAGCAAATAATAACCAAGGGAATTGAAATTTTCTCAAAGTTTTCCTTTGTAGAAGCACGGACTGATTTAATCACTCATGAAGCTGGTATTTCTAAAGGTTTATTATTTTATTATTTTGGCAATAAAAAGAATTTTTACTTATACCTGTTTAAACATACAGTCGACCTATTGACACAAGATTTAGAATACGAAGGAACTTATGATAATTTTTATGAAATAATTTTTTATATGATGGATATGAAATATAATTTAATCACAAAATATCCAAATGAAACAAAATTTTTAAATATGGTTTCAAAGGAAACACACAAAGAAGTTAGTAAAGATATTAGAAATATTTTAAGCATATATCATAAAAAATCAAAAGAAAAATCAAGTAAGATTATTTTAAGTGCTGTTAAAAAATTGAAACTAAGACAAGACATAGATACTCAAAAAATTATAGAGAGTTTAAGTTTGTATATTGATGCAATTGTAATGAAATATCTACATTTGTATCAAGACAAGCCAATGGAGTTATTTGATAATTTTCATGAATTTAAAAAAGATGTTAAAGAATATCTTGATTTAATGATTTACGGAATTGTTATCGAGTAAAACATTCAAGAATTATAGTTAGGAGGAATGTTGAATGAACTATAAAAATCCATACGAAAAATTGTCTGGAAAACTAAATAATCGAAAACTGGTAAATGCTGGTTTTTCAGAAAAAACTTATGATACAGGGAGCGTTAAGCTGAACTATGTGGTTGGTCCTAAAAATGGACCGAGTTTATTATTGATTCCTGCTCAAATGGGTATGTGGGAAAGTTATAAGAAAGTACTTTTGCCACTATCAAAAATTTTCCAAGTATATGCCATAGATGTGAGAGGTCATGGAAAGTCTTCTTGGACACCGGGGCATTATTCATGGAAAATTATTGGTGAGGACATAAAAATATTTATAGAAAATGTAATAAAACAAAAAGTTATTATTAGCGGAAATTCATCAGGTGGCATTATCGCTCTTTGGTGTGCTGCTAATATTCCTGAATATATTTCCGGAATTATTCTTGAGGACGCACCCATTTTTTCTGCTGAAATGCCACGATTTAAAGAACAAGATAAATTCGTATATAACGGGCTAAAGCACCTTGTTAATCAAATCGGAAATATACCAGATAGAGATTTAGCAAATTATTTTCAAAATATGGAAGTACCAGCTTCTGATAAGAGAATCAAAAGAATTCCAAATTGGTTTGTTAGTTGGTTATCACGAAAGATAAAGAAGTTTCAGGATAAATACCCTGATAGTCCGGTTGAAATTGGCTTCCCAGATAGCTTACGTTTGCTAATTAAATCATTGTCTATGTTTGACCCGGATTTTGCCAGAGCCTTTGTAGATGGCAGGTTTTATGATGGTATTGACCATGCAGAAGCTTTTGAAAAAACCAAATGCCCCGTACTGCTTATTCAAGCCGATTGGAAACGCTACGAAAATTACGGACTTATAGGAGCATTTGATGATGATGACGCTCATCATGCTATTTCCTTGGCTCCGCAAATAATATATAAAAAAGTTTCCGCTAATCATGTTATTCATACTTTCAAGCCAAAAGAGTATATTAAACTATTATCAGAATTTAGAGAAATTGTATCTGATAATTCTATATGTAATGGTGAGTGATGACGATGTTGCTAACAGAATGGTTGTTATGTCCTATATGTAAAAGTAAAACGAGGATAAAACTACGAAAAGATACCGAATTAAGGAATTTTCCTCTTTACTGTCCTAAGTGTAAATTAGAAACTTTAGTTAGTATAAAAGAGTTTAAAACCACAATCATTAAAGAGCCGGACGCAAAGACGCAGAGCCGATGATGTAAGATATAAAATCTTATGTTATCGGCTATTTTTATTAGGAGAATTATCATGAAAAATATATACTACAAGCCGATTTTATACGGCATTTGCTTACAAACATAAAACACAGTTATCTATACAAAAGAATCCTCCGTGGTTTTTCACTTCCACAAATAATATAAGCAACACTGCATGGACACATAAACAGAGAACGGTCTGTTTGTGTGTTTTTTATTTATCCGAAATTTTTTTGACTGGTAATGCAACAAATCCCCCTTTCACGTCGGGACTAAGAGTGAAAGGAGGTAAAGGAGCAAGGCTCACTTCCTTTCAATCCAGAGAAAGGGGGTGAGAACATGAAACCGTCATCTTTTCAGACAACGATAGAAAACCAGTTTGACTACATCTGCAAGCAGGCTATGGAAGATGAACGAAAGGACTATTTCAAACAGCTTTCCAGACTGGCAAAACATGAAGTGTCCTTTTCGGAAATCGGCGATTATCTTGTCAGTCAGTTTGCCACAACAGACAGCTATGTAACGGACTTTCAGATTTTTATGCTGAACGGCATATCCATCAGCATTGAAAATGACCTGCTAAGCGAAGCACTGCGGAACTTGCCGAGCAACAAGCGTGAGATTCTGCTTCTGTTCTATTTTATGAATATGAGCGATTCGGAGATTGCAGACATGTTGAAAGTAAACCGTTCCACTGTTTACCGGCACAGAACCGGCGGACTTGCCATGATGAAGAAGTTTATGGAGGAATTTGAAGAATGAAGAAGAATTATCCTCTTGTTCCCTTTCCTCTCATTGTCAAAGCTGCTGACGGCAATTCAGAAGCAATCAATCAGATTATCCGGCACTATCGGGGATATATGACAAAACGCTCCCTGCGTCTGATGAAAGACGAATACGGAAACCAAAGCATGGTTGTTGATGAGGTTTTGCGTGGACGAATGGAAACAAGGCTGATTACAAAGATTCTGTCATTTGAAATCAAGTGACACACGCTCTCTTTTCGTGGAAGCGTGATGACGTTTCCACGCTTCCCGATTGGAGAGGCTTGTTATTCTGCAAAAGCATATATTCCCATATGTGTTTTTGCAGGCGAATAAGCCCCTATGTTCTTTGAAAACTGAATAAAGCGGTCAGATACGTTGCGATAAGAAACGAGCTGATGGACTGGTACGCCATGACCTGTCAGAAATGACAGTGAGCGATTGATACCGGAACTCCATAAGTCATCATCAGCAAGATGATTGCCATGACTTTTTTATCGACATAATGATACTCCCGTACAGTCACAGTCCGAGCGTTGAAGCACAGAGAACCTGTGTGAGCCGTCGCAGGCAATGAGTACGGCTGCATGAGAACCATGCAGGGGTGAGATTCCCGTGAGCCTTGCCAAGGCTGTCTGACTGCTTGTAAAGCCAAAAATTTGAAAGGAGGATTGATGACATGAATCAGGCTTATGTTCCTATCTGGGAACGCTACACGCTGACGATTGAAGAAGCTGCTAAATATTTCCGTATCGGTGAAAATAAGCTGCGTCGTTTAGCAGAAGAAAACAAGAATGCAGGCTGGCTGATTATGAACGGGAACAGGATTCAGATCAAGCGAAAGCAATTTGAAAAAGTGATAGATACATTAGATGTCATATAGGGTATAAGGGTCTTGAATAGATATGGTATAATCGTATCAAGTCGTATCAAGGCTCTTTCCATACAGGAAAGGAGCAGATACCATGTCAGAAAAAAGACGTGACCGTAAAGGTCGGATTTTGAGGACTGGAGAGAGCCAGAGAAAAGACGGAAGATACTTATACAAATATATAGATTCATTCGGAGAAACACAGTTTATCTACTCATGGAAGCTGGTATCTACGGACAGAGTACCGGCAGGCAAGCGGGATTGTATCGCACTGCGTGAAAAAATTGCAGAGATACAAAAAGATGTTCAAGATGGGATTGATGTTATCGGCAAGAAGATGACACTTTGCCAGCTTTACGCCAAGCAAAATGCTCAGCGTCCTAATGTAAAAGCAAACACAAAGACCGGACGTAAATATCTGATGGAAATTTTGAAGAACGATAAGCTGGGCGCAAGAAGCATAGACAGCATTAAACCGTCTGACGCTAAGGAATGGGCTATTAGAATGAGTGAAAACGGATTTGCCTATTCCACCATCAATAACTATAAGCGGTCACTGCGAGCTTCCTTTTACATTGCGATACAGGATGATTATGTAAGAAAGAATCCATTTGATTTTCAGCTTAATACCGTTATTGATGATGATACCGTTCCTAAAACGATATTGACACTGGAACAGGAAGCAAGACTGCTTGATTTCGCAAAGTCTGATACGGTCTATCACAAGAATTATGACGAAATTCTGATACTGTTAAAAACCGGACTTCGTATTTCAGAGCTATGTGGTATGACTGTTACAGATTTGGATTTTGAAAATCATCTTATCTTGGTTAATCATCAGCTACTAAGAAACACTGAGCTTGGGTATTACATTGAAACACCTAAAACCAAAAGCAGTGAGCGGCAAGTACCAATGGTTGAAGTTACATGTCAGGCATTGAAAAGAGTATTGGCAGTGCAAAACCAAAACGAATGTGTTGAGATTGATGGATATAGCAACTTTCTTTTTCTCAACAGAAATGGCTATCCTAAAACGGCATGTGATTTTAACAGCATACTAAGAAACCTCATTAAAAAGTACAACAAATGCCATGAGGAAAAATTGCCACATATCACACCGCATACACTTAGGCATACATTCTGCACCAACTGTGCCAATGCCGGTATGAATCCCAAAGCCCTGCAATATATTATGGGACACGCAAACATAACCATGACACTGAACTATTATGCACATGCGACCTGTAATTCGGCTATGGAGGAAATGAAACGCTTGGAAAAAGAACAACAAGCAAGATGTTTAGTCCTTTAAAAGAAATGAATTTACTACCCTTTTACCACTTTTAACAATCAATTCATAACAAATTACACAAAGAAACGTGAAGTATCTTCCTAAAGAAAAAATGCCCGAAAACCTACATAACAAGGCTTTACGAGCATTTAAGAATATTCAAAATGATAATTGGAAATTTGTGATATGTTTAAATTAAAAATACACTTATGGTTTTAATAAAACGTATTAGAAAGAAAAAGGAGTGGAATTCCAAACTAAATTTTTGTTGCATTTAGTTTGCTTCCACTTCCCTATATTCATCATTCTAAAACATTAAGACACAGTCCTTCTGAATGTCTATTCATCTTTCAGATTTTGAATTTATTCATCATCCCATTCTTATTTATTAATAATTCCGTACTCCTCATTTTTCTTTTGCTCCTGTGCAGCTCGATGATTATCATATAAATTCGCTAGGAATTTTGCAATTTCTTTCAAAATAGAATAAATCGGAATCGCTACAATCATCCCAACAATCCCATAAATATTACTTGACAAAAGCAAGAGAACCATAATGGTAATTGGATGCACCTTCATCACGCCACCTACAATCCGTGGATAGAGAATATTTCCGTCAATTTGCTGCACAATTAACATATATATAACTGCAATCACCATTTTTTTCGGATCGGCAATCAGATAAGTGATAATCATCGGAATCAACCCAATGCTTGGACCCACATAAGGAATAAGATTAGCAATCATAGAAAAAATAGCAAATATCAAAGCATATTTCAGACCAATAACACTATAGCCAATGAAAGCCAACGTTCCAATAATAAACGCATCAATCGAAATCCCACTAATATACCGAGCAATCGTTGCATTAAGATTGGTCAATAATTTCGTGATGTTGAGCTTATCCCGCTTCAAAACAGTTCTTTCCAACATGGGCAGTAATTTATCCCCGTCAATTAAGAAATAGACCAAAAAGATCGGCGTCATGATGAGAATCAAAAATGTATTCACTACTGCTGAAACGACACTCCCCAGACTATTGGTGACACTATTTAAAATATTTTGCAAAATATCCACATAAGACAAATTTAACTGCTTAATAATAGACTGGATATTCAGATTTTTAAAGAGAGAGTGCTGCGATAGCTGGTTAATCCAATTTTGCAATTCTCCATAAACATTTTGACTAGAAGAAATCAAACTTGTCAACTGCGTAATCAAAATAGGTAACAGATAAATAATGCCCAGAGCAATAATCCCAAACAAGAGAACCAAGGTAATCAAAATTCCAAAAATCCTCTTAATTTTCAGCTCTTTCTCCAGGAATTTCACTAAAGGATTCGTCACATAGTACAAAAATCCCGCAATTAGAAAAGGAATTAAAACCGTATTTAAAACGCTCACAAAAGGGGAAATCAAGCCGTCCATTTGCCGCCAGATAAAAAAGATAATAGTTAGTAGTAAGACTTCTGTTGTCCAAAAAAATAACTTACTTTTATGAAACATACTGTTCCTCCTATCAGCTATTCTATCATATTTTCCACTAAAATAGAGTGCTTTTCTTAAAATGGCTTAAATTATTTTAGGAACAGACTCTTTCGTTTCCCACTATCAAAATTTATTTTTCCATTTATTTTCGTTTGTAAACCATTTTCACATGTACTCGTGATTCTAAGATGAAGGGTTCACTAACAGCTTCAAATCCAAATTTCTCATACAAGCCCACCACCTGCTCTTGCGCCTCTATGTGAATCTCTTTTTCAGGCCATTTTTCAGCACAAGTCTTCATAATAGCTTGGACCAACTTACGACCAAGCCCTTGACCGCGAGTAGAAGCCGCTGTTACGACACGTCCAAAATGAATAGTAGTACCCGTTTCAAATACTCTCGCATAAGCGTCTACCTCGCCGGCTTCATTTTCATGAAAAATATGGATCGCTTCTAAATCGTGCTCGTCCAAATCATTATAAACACTATTTTGCTCTACGACAAATGTTTCCAAGCGTAATTTCAAGCATTTATAAAATTCTAAGGTGGTTAATTCCTCAAATGTCTTTTTATACCACATACTTGTTTTCCCTTCTTCTTTATTATATAATAATTGTAAATGCAACTATAAAAGGAGCCTTTTATGGATTATCGTCATCTCTTTCGTCAAATGGGCATAATTTCTCGCCAAGCCATGATGAATATGAATCATGAAGCCAGCCAATACAACCTAGATAATAATCTTTTTCTTATCCTTATCCGCATTGTTGAGCATGAAGGACTGAATCAATCTCAACTTTCTCATATGGTAAAAATTGATAAAACAACACTTAGTCGCTCTCTTAGAAAACTAGAGGAAAAAGGATTTATCACAAAGAAAGTCAACTCTCAAAATAAGAAATTTAAAGAGCTTTTCCCTACGACGAAGGCTTTGCAAATCTACGACCGATTGATTGGATTTGAAACGACCTACATCCAGTCTGTCATGAAAGCTCTGACTTCCTCTGAACTCTTTCAATTAGAAGCCATCCTCAATAAAATAGAAAATGCTCAATGAAATCAGTATAGCACACATTAGTTGCATTTGCAACTTTTAAATTAAAAAAATGAAGAGGCTGGGACAAAAGTCCTTAACCTCGTCAGATTTTTATGAGTTTCTTGCAAGTCGCAGTGGTTGAGCGGGTTCTATGCGGTTGATAAATCACCCTTTACAGCCCTACTCAACTGTGCGGGGGTGGGACAACAAAATCAAATTTCTTCGAAATTACCGATTTTTGTCCCACTCCCTTTTGATTATTTTGTTTCAAATCCTTCTGCAACTGCTTGCGCAAAATGTTCTTCAACGATTTCTGCACAGTGGTCACAAACAATTGCATGATAGCTACGTTCTTTGACTGTTTCATCTACCCGACGGCAACGTTCACAAACTTGTCCTTCTGCATGCTCAACTGTAAAAGCTACATCCTCGAAAGCAATAGCACTTTCAGGAGCTTCCCCGTCTGCGATTGTTAATTTAGAGACAATGAGAAGTTGCGCAACGTCGCTATTAACCGCTTCAAGTAGCATTCTCACGACTTCATTTGGATAAACAGTCAAGTGAGCTTCCAAGGATTTTCCAATCACTTTTTTGTTACGTGCTTCTTCCAAAGCTTTTTGCGCTTGACTACGGAAGTTCATAAAGGCTGTCCAAGTATCTAACAGTTCTTCCTCATTAGGGAAAGTCAACGCATCTGGCAATTCCGCTAATTGAACAAATTCTTCTGGCTCATGTTCTAAGTAAGACCAGATTTCTTCTGCTGTATGTGGAAGAATTGGGGTCAACAATTTTGTAATGTTTACTAAAATATCATAAAAGACGGTCTGCATTTGACGGCGTTCCAATGATTTAGCTGCTTCAATATAGACAACATCTTTTGCAAAATCAAGATAGAAGGCTGATAAATCAACTGTCACAAAGTTTACAATCGCTTTGTAAATATCTAAAAATTCAAAGTCCGCATAAGCCTCACGAATCGTCTTGACAAGTTGATTAAATCGAACGGTCATATACTTATCAACAGAGCGAAGGTCATCATAAGCAACAGTATCTTCTTTCGGATTGAAGTCAGATGTATTGGCAATCAAGAAACGGAGGGTATTCCGAATCTTACGGTAAGTTTCAGAAACTTGGCTCAAAATATCCATAGAGATACGAACGTCGTTACTGGAGTCTACACTCGTTACCCAAAGCCGCAAGATTTCCGCACCAAATTGTTTTTCAACATCACTTGGAGCAATCGTGTTGCCAAGAGACTTCGACATTTTCTCGCCTTTACCGTCCAAAGCAAACCCTTGTGAAAGAATTTGTTTATAAGGAGCTACACCATGGTTGGCAACCGATGTGATAAGCGATGAGTTGAACCAACCACGATACTGGTCTGACCCTTCAAGATAAAGGTCAGCAGGATAAGTCAATTCAGGACGATTGACCACCACACCATTCCAAGAAGAACCTGAATCAAACCACACGTCCATGATGTCCGTTTCTTTAGTGAATGTACCATTTGGTGACCCTGGATGAGTAAATCCTTCTGGAAGCAAATCTTTCGCTTCTCGTTGCCACCAAATGATAGAGCCATGTTCCGCAAAGAGCTCAGCCACATGCTCAATTGTTTTCTCAGTCATAATCGCTGTGCCGTCCTCCGCATAGAAGATTGGGAGTGGCACTCCCCAAGCCCGCTGACGTGAAATGACCCAATCTCCACGGTCACGAATCATATTGTAAAGACGAACCTTGCCCCATTCCGAATGGAACTTCACTTTTTCAATTTCGTCCAAAATTTCTTGACGGAATTTTGAAACTGAAGCAAACCATTGCGGTACTGCACGCCAAATTATTGGCTTTTTCGTCCGCCAGTCAAATGGGTAGGAGTGAGAAATTTCTTCTTGCGCAAGGAGAAGTTGACCTAACTTTTCAATTACTGTAGGAACTACCTTGTCATAAAATTGCCCTGCAAAATCTGAACCAGCATTTTCCATCATGATACCACGTTCATTAACTGTAACGGCTACTTCTAAGCCATTTGCAATCCCAACATTGTAGTCGTCCTCACCAAAACCAGGAGCTGTATGGACAATCCCTGTACCTGAATCTAGTGTAACGTGGTCACCAAGAATCACCAGTTCATCTACTTTCTCATCCCACGGGTGCTCTGTCACGATATGGTTCAGTTCAGCACCGCGATGAGTTGCCAAGACCTCCACATCTTCCCAGCCAAATTTTTCAGACAAGCTATTGAGCAAGTCAGCAGCAACGACAAATTTACGGCTTTCCTCAGCTGGTTTTACCACAACATAATCAAAGTCCGCACCTACTGTCAAACCGCGAGAAGCCGTAATAGTAAATGGTGTTGTCGTCCAAACTACAATATAAGTATCTGTATCTAGCACATTTTTGCCGTCTTTTACCTTATTCGCATAGTAAAGAGAGGTTGAAACCAAATCATGATACTCAATTTCTGCCTCTGCAAGAGCTGATTCAGATGACCATGACCAATAAACCGGCTTCGCACCGCGGTAGATATAGCCTTTTTTCGCCATTTCTCCAAATACGCGAATTTGAGCAGCTTCATAATCCGGAGTCAACGTCACATACGGATGCTCCCAATCACCAGAAACACCTAAGCGTTTGAAATCTTCACGTTGTTTGTCTACTTGACTCAGTGCATAATCGCGACAAAGTTTTAAATACTCTGCCAAATCCATTTCTTTTCGCTTCACACCTTGCTTTGCCAGAACTTGCTCAATCGGAAGACCATGAGTATCCCAGCCTGGGATGTAAGGCGCATAATAGCCAGACATTGATTTTGAACGCACAATAATATCTTTTGAGATCTTATTCATGGCATGCCCAACGTGAATATTTCCATTAGCATAAGGAGGGCCATCGTGAAGTGTAAAGTGTGGTTTACCTTCATTCAATTCTTGACGACGTTGATACAACTTTGCATCTTCCCACTCTTTTTGCCAAATAGGCTCTTTATTTGGTAAGCCAGCACGCATTGGAAAAGCAGTTTTCCCAAGATTAAGAGTTTCTTTTAATTTCATAAGTTCTCCTTTTTCATATTAGTAACAACTAAAAAACCACAAATTCATCAAAAGGACGAAAATTCGTGGTACCACCTTCATTTAGATAAGAATAAGATTCCTATCCCTCTTACTCGTAACGTGAGTTAAGCGTTAAATCTTACTGTTTTCAGATTTAAGTTTGCAAAATGATAATCCTAACAAAAGGAATTACAGGTCTCTCACCGTCACCCGCTCGCTGCGAATATTTTGTTAGCATCTTGTTTTTACATTCTCTTATAAAATATCTACAGATTCTGTTGAAGTAGCTTCTGAGTTATCTGTTGAAGTCTCAGCATTTGTCAGATTTAATCCTAAGACAGACTCATCTAATGTTTCAAACGCTTGTGTTTCGGCTAATTCACGATTTGCTTCTTCAATGCGTCTTTGTAATTCTTCCATTTCCTCTGGAGAGAACTGACGCGTCACATCCACTTCATCTTCTTCTGGAGTCGTTACGACTTCACCCAAAGCAGACTGAACAACTTCTTTAAAGGCTTCATCACTAGTCTGCAAGTAAGTAGCTGTTGGGCGAAGAATATCTTCCCATTCTGAAGAATTCACAATGCTTAATTGACTTTCAATGGTTGATTTTAAACGTTGGTGGAAAACACGCGTTTTATTTTTCAACTCTTCTGTTTCAACAGCCACTTTCTTAGCATTATCAGTCGCTTGACGAAGAATTTCATTAGCCTTGTATTTTGCCTCATCCAACAAATGTTGGGCTTCTTGCTCAGCCTTATGAACAATGTTTTCAGAACGGTCATTTGCCGCTTGTTTTACACGTTCTGCCGTATCTTGTGCAATCAATACAGATTGGCTAAGGGAATCCTTCATCTCGTCAAAATAGGTCAAACGTTCTTCCAGATTTTTAATTTTTGACTCTTGCTCATGATTGACACGAACTAAATCTTCGTAATCTTGGACAATGATATCAAGAAATTCATCTACTTCATCAACATCATATCCTCTAAATTTGTGAGCAAAAGCTTTATCTTTAATTTCTAACGATGTAATAGCCATATTTTCTCCTTACTTACTAGACAATAATTCAACAGTTAACTTATACTTCCCATTTTTTGAAAAGCCATTTTCTCTTAAAACTTTTACTCTCCCATATCCTCGTACACTAATTAAGTCATTTAATAACAAATGATGACTGGGATTATCCAGCATGGAATAGTTTACCTTAACTTGCTTTGTTGCTATCAGCCGAGCGGCAATGCTTCGTGACAAATGAAATGAGGCAGCTACCACTTTATCCAAACGCATACTAGAGACAAGCACATCTCTTAGTTTTGAATCAGTTTGAGCGATAATTTGTTGTGAAAAATCTACTTGCTTTAATTTTACAGGTATCTTTGCTATCCTTGAGATATGATCGATGAAAAATTGAGTAAATTTCTTATCTACCATAATTTGTGCTCTACCTGAAGCTACAAGAATATCACCAAACACTTTACGTTCAATCCCTAATTGATTCAATAACGTTCCCATTATTTGCGAATGGGTTAAATGGTGAAATTTATTCGAATAGCTGATTTCTAACAGATCTATTTCAAAATCACTTACTTGCAACTCATAGTAGAGAGGAGCAATAATGACTTTAGCCAATTCACTCGTATAATAATCCGAACTTGAAAATATTTGCAATTGCAAATGATTTCCAAGATTCCGTAAAATTTCAACTTGGTGTGGATTCACAAACGAAGTTACTTCAAAAGAATAAGAATCCTCAACTCGCTGCATCTTTTCTAAGCTTTTATCAACAAATTCACGATCTTCTTCTGTAAAATGTTGGTATAAATGTTTAATATTCCTCATGAATTTAAGCTAAAAGCAAAAGAGCATTCAAAATGATGCCAGAAACCAAATTCAAAAGAAAGATAACGATAAGAATCGTCCAATCAAGACCAGCAAATTGTAAATTGAAACGTTGAAATGGTTTCAAAACAGGCTCTACTATCCGTAAAATCAACTGACCAAGTGATGTTTGATAGGCACCTGGAAACCAAGATAAGAGAGCATACACCACTAAAATAAATGAATACACTCTTACCAAATTATAAAGTATATTTACAATCCAAACCATGTTTTTATCTACGTTTCATATCAAAATCAAATTCGCCACTTTGTAAATCCTCAGGTAATTTCAAATCCTCAACATTTACAACAACATTGATTGGTGTTAAAAGGTACATTGTACTTGCAACTTTTTTTATATTTCCTGCAAGCACATAACGAGCACCATCCAAATAATCCAAACAACGACGAGCTTGCACTTCTGTCATATATTGAAAATCAATCAAAATGCTTTCATTAACAATTAACAAATCAACAATTTCAGTTGTTTCTTCATATTTTCTTGGATAACGAACATTGATTGTCACTTTGTCATCTGAAATTGTCCGATGTTGTGCCAATTCTTGCTGACGTGCATGCAGACGAGTAATGTTCTCATTTGCTCCCGACTTTGTAGAAGATTGTGAAGAGCTACTCGCTGTATGTACTAGTCTTTCTTTGGTAGGTGTAGATTGATTACTCACACGCGGTGGCAACTCTGGCGTTTGAACGCTTGCGTCTTCACCATCTTCTGTAAAGTAATCAATGAATTTATCAAATCTATCTTTAAGAGACATAATACTTTCCTATTTAAAAAATGCGGTACCAATTCTGACAAAAGTCGAACCATTTGCAATAGCTATTGCATAATCGCGGCTCATTCCCATACTTAAATCAGTAAAAGGCATGTTGGGTAACTGTTTACGTTGTAATCTTTTTTGTAATTGATTAGCTTGTTGGAAAATAGCATTTAATTCAGCCTCATTCGCTTCAAATGGTGCCATTGTCATCAAACCAACAATCTGAATCTTTTCAAGTTTTTCTAGCTCAGGTAAAATAGTATCAATTTCCTCTACAGTAAAACCATGTTTACTGGCTTCTTTGGAAATATTGACTTGTAAAAAGCATTTAATGATATGCTCTGCTCTTTTGTTGATTTCTTGAGCTAATTTTACTGAATCCAAGGCATGGAAATAGTCTACATAGTTAATGACATCTTTCACTTTTCGCCTTTGAAGCGTACCAATTAAGTGCCAAATCACATGTTCATCTTGTAGAGCCTGATATTTATCTAGAAACTTATCTACTCGATTTTCACCGATATGATGAATCCCTGCTTTAATCAGTTCTTTAGCAGTAGAGCTGTCAACATACTTGGTGACAGCTATTACTTCTACTGATTTTTCTGAGCGATTAACTTGTTGTGTAGCCTGTGCTACATTCTCCAAAATTTGAGATGTATTCTTTTCTAAATCCATTTTAGCGATTTTTAAAGAATGGTGGTGTTTCTAATTCATCGTCATCAGAACTAGTGTCTTCATAACGCTCTACAGCTGGTGCAGCACTCGCATCTGTTGAGCGAACAATATTTTCACGACGCAAATCCCAATCACCAAATGCTGAAGCCTGTGGCGATTCTGTCCGTTGACGACTTGGCTTTGGAATTTCAAGACTTTCAGTCAAATCAAAGTTACGGTCATAACCTTGGCTTCCTCTAGAATTACGATTTTCACGAGTTCCAGCTGCATAAGAATTTTGTTGAGCAACTGGACGAACACCACTTACTCGATCAATTTTTTCTTGACGAACACCCGTTGCAACAACTGTCACACGAATTTCATCTTTCATGCTGTCGTCAATAGAAGTACCTAACCAAATATTAACACCATGACCTGCTGCTTGATTGACGATTTCTGATGCTTCTTCTGCTTCAATCAAGGTCATATCAAGACCACCTGTAACGTTGATAATGACATCTTCAGCTCCATCAATCGTTGTTTCAAGAAGCGGTGAATAGATAGCCTTACGTGCAGCTTCAATAACACGTTCTTCGCCACTACCAATACCGATTCCCATAAGAGCATCACCTTTATTTGCCATAACGGTTTTTACATCAGCAAAGTCAAGGTTAATAAGTCCTGGGCTTGTAATCAAGTCCGTAATTCCTTGTACACCTTGACGAAGGACATTGTCTGCTTCGCTCAATGCTTCAAGAAGAGGAGTTTTCTTATCAACAATTTCAAGTAAATTATTGTTTGAAATGATAAGAAGTGTGTCTACATGCTCACGAAGTTCATTGATTCCTTCAATCGCAAAGTTACCACGCTTACTTCCTTCAAAGCCAAACGGACGAGTAACAACTGCAACAGTTAAGGCACCAAGACCTTTTGCAATACGAGCAATAACTGGTGCAGCACCTGTACCAGAGCCACCGCCCATACCAGCAGTAATAAAGACCATATCAGCTCCCGTAAGAGCTTCCGTCAACACTTCTTCGCTTTCTTCAGCCGCTTTACGACCGATTTCAGGCTGTCCTCCAGCACCTAGACCGCGAGTCAACTTTGGTCCAAGCTGAATAACTGTTTCTGCTTTTGAGCCACTCAGAGCTTGCACATCTGTATTGGCAGCGATAAATTCAACGCCTGATACTCCTTCATCAATCATGCGGTTAATGGCATTACCACCACCACCACCGATACCAATAACTTTAATTACTGCTCCCTGTGCCGCAGCTGTATCAAATGAAAATGTCATAATATATTACCTTCTCCTTTAATCAAACATATTGCCAAGTAGATTTCGAACACGATCTGTCAATTTTTCTTTTGGTTGTTGAGATTGTGTCGGAAGTGGTTCGGGACGTTCAACTTCTTCTGCTGGTTCAGCAATCGGAGCCACAGTTGTTTGTTGCGGCTGAGTAAAGCGCTGCAACGGATTGAACGACTGAGTTTGTTGAGTCGGACGAGAAAATTCAACCGGTTGATGACGCAGAAGTTCATCACCGTGAACGGCAGCTTGTGCTAAAACATCCACTTCAGATAGATTTCCAGCATATTCTGATAAGCTAATGACATGAGCAAAAGCTGGATTACGAATACCGATTTGATTTGGTACGTATAGTTTAACAGGAACACCGAAAACTTCTTGCGCCAATTCCACCACACCTGGTAAAATTGCACCACCACCAATAATAACAAGTCCACCTGGAAGTTCTAATAAGTGTCTTCTTTCTAAATCTTGCTTGATTTGTTCAAAGATATGCTTAACACGTGCTGAAATAATTTCTGCTAAATAGCGCTCTGTTACTTCAACCGGTTCCACTTCACCAATTACTTCCACTTGGAAAGACTCATTGCTAGCGGCAGGTACGTATGCTTCTCCATAGTTAAACTTCAAGCTCTCTGCCAACTTCTTAGATGTTTTTAAAACCTTAGAAATATCTTTTGTGACATATCCGCCACCTTCTTGATAGATATTGGTAAATTGCAATTCTTGGTTGCGAACAGAAGCAACTGTTGTTTGGCCACCACCCATATCAATGACAGTCGCACCAAATTCACGTTCACCTTCATTTAGAACAGATTTGGTCATAGCAAGCGGAGAGATGATAATATTTTCCACTTGAACTCCTGCACGCTCAACTGTTTTTCGTAAATTGTGAAGAATGGTACGTGGACCTGTATAGAGAAGACCACGCATTTCTAAACGAATTCCCATCATTCCGCGAGGATCACGAATTCCTTGGAAGCCATCTACGATGAATTCCTCTGGAATAAAGGTAATAACTTCACGATCTGGAGTCATACTTTTTGTCAAAGCAGATCTCACAACGTTTTCAACATCTGTATCTGTAATTTCTTTTGTTTCACTTGTCACAGGAATCATACCTTGTGTTGCTTCAATCTGCAACAGGTTAGCAGGCAAACCAACGTTCACCAACTTAATGGAAATTCCTGCTTTTTCTTCTGCTTGTGAAATTGCTGATTTTATAGCACTTGCTGCTGCTTCGATATCTACAATGATACCATCTTTTACGCCAGCACTTTTTGCATTACTAACTCCGATTACGTTTAATTCATTGTTTACATGTTCTGCCACCAAGACCTTAATGGAGCTTGTTCCGATATCTAATCCTGTAAAAAAGCCATCTCTAGCCATTAGACCATTCCTCTCTATCTACCAAGTTTCTCACTTATCAATTTAACTATCAAAAAAGTATAGTTATTCAAAGCATATTATAACATAAAAAAATAAAAATTGGGTAGATTTTCTGCATTATTTTAGCTATTTCTATAACTAAATATTCCTGCTTCCATATCCACAACGCTTGTTTCCGTCAATTGTGGTTTAATTTTTTCATAATAAGGTAGTTTTTTATCTACTTCTGACAAAGGAACTAAGATTTTATTTCCATCTGTCATAGTGATTGTCAGCAAATCTTCAGTCGCTTTACTCGGTGTATGCTGAACCGTTTGAATTTCTGATTTGATTGTATTAGAAATACCTGATAATTGTTGCACAAATTTCTTAAGCATTGCTTTATCTGAAAAATCAAGTGTTATATAACTTTTTGGCAACTGTGATTTTTTAACTGGAGTAGCAATTTCTTCTCCACTAGATAATACTGGGAAATACTGCTCCCCAGAATAATCATAAGCAACAACCGTGTATTCTGTTACTTTTATTTTAAATGTAATTGGAAATTGGTAACTTATCTCTGCTTTTTTCACCCATAGATTTGACAATTTAATATTTCTAGCATGTTCCTTTTGACTTAAATATGTCGTCAAGGTGTAATCCTCTTTTTGAATACTAGAAGCATCCAGCACCTCTGTTTTTGAAAGCTGTTTATTGCCCGTTACCTCTATATTCTTTAATTTTGAATAGGGGCTTATAAAATAAACAGCTAAAATTAACAAAATAGAACTTAGAATCAATACTGGCAAAGCACGGTAGATATGGCGAGGAGCGATTTTTTCTCTTGTCTCTTTTGCTTCCTGCTTAGCTTGTTTGCGTTCTGCTTTCTTCTTTTTTCGCAAGGCTGCTTTATCAAGAGGTTCATCTTGTTCTTCCTCAGAAGTTTCTGTCTCGGTAGGCTTTTCTGTCTCCTCTGACTCGTTCTCTTGAGTATCCGCTGTCACTTCTTCTGTATTTTCATCATTCTTTTCGACATTCTCTTTTTCAGAACTTGGCAAATGCTGCTTTTTTTGCTCTGCTAGTTCTTTCTCTTTTTCAGCTTCTTCTTGAGCCTTTTTTTCAAGGTATTCCTTGTTTCTTTTTTGCCACTCAGAAAGTTTTTCTGTTTCTTGCTCTTTCTGATCCTCTTGCTTCTTTTTTGTCATTTTCTTCCTTTGTCCATGTCATTTTTTAAAAGGTTATAAAATTCATCTAACGATTTTATTTCGTGGGACTGTTTCATGTTTTCTTCATAAAATGCTTTCTGTTCAAGCAACTCTGCAATCATTTTTTGAAGATTTTCCAAATTCAATTGAGACTCGTCTAATTTTTTAGCATAACCTTTTTTTACAAAATAATCTGCATTTTCAATCTGATCACCGCGACTTGCTTCGCGTCCCAAAGGAACAATTACATGGAGTTTTGCCATAGCCAACAATTCAAAAATAGTATTAGAGCCACCACGTGTAACAACGACGTCCGCCAAATCCATCAACGGTTGATAGAGGTCAGTCACATAGGCAATTCGGTAGAGATGATTTGATAATTCATCTAAATGAGCATCGCCTGATAAATTGATAATATTGTAATGCTGAGTTAGCTCTGCTTTATTTGCCGTTACAAAATCATTAAAAACCTTTGCTCCCGCTGATCCACCAACAAACAGAAGTGTCGGAAGGTTTTCATCAAAATGCTGCCGAATCGCTTGAATCTGCTCATTTGGAGCAGTTGTTTTTTCTCCTACTTTTGTCACAGCTCCCACATGCTCAATTTTTGTCAACGCATGGGCTTGTTCAAAAGTAGAATACATTTTTATCGCACATTTGTAAGCAATTTTATTTGCTAGACCAATAGAGAGGTCTGATTCATGTACATAAACTGGAATCCCAGCTAAGCGAGCTGCAATGACAGGAGGAACTGATACAAAACCACCTTTAGAAAAGAGAGCTTGCGGACGAACCTTTAACATAATTCCTAAAGATTGCAAAATGCCCCAAGCCACTTTGAATACATCTAACATATTTTGCCAAGAAAAGTAACGTCGTAATTTCCCCGTCGCTATAGAATGAAAAGCGATGTCCAACCCCGACTTCTGGATTTCTTGGTATTCAATCCCATGCTTATCACCAATATAGTGGACTTGCCATCCTGCTTCTAGGAATTTTGGAATGAGCAAAAGGTTTAGAGTCACATGACCAACCGTCCCTCCACCTGTAAATACAATCTTTTTCATCTTAACCCTTTAATTCTTCAAATGTTGCAATAAATTCATCGCCACGGACTTCAAAATTCGGATACATATCCCAGCTAGCATTAGCCGGGCTGAGAAGAACAATGTCACCTGCTTGTGCTTCAGCAAAAGCTTTTTGCGTTGCATCTTTCACATCAGCAGCATCCATATAGCTAACACCTGCTTTATCTGCTGCTCTCTTGACACGTGCTGCAGATTCTCCAAGAATAACCATTTTCTTCAATCCTTGAATATCTGGCACCAATTCGTCAAATTCATTGCCACGGTCCAGTCCACCAGCAATCAAGATAACCTTGCTATTGTCAAAACCAGACAAAGCCTTTTGCGCTGCAAGAATATTTGTGGATTTGCTATCGTTATAAAATTTAACATGGTTGATTTCACCGACATATTGGAGACGATGTTTAACACCGCCAAAACCTGCCAAAGTTTCTTTGATGACTTGTTTTTCAATGCCACGCAGTTTCGCAACTGCAATAGTTGCGAGGGCATTTTCAACATTATGACTTCCCGGAACGCCAAGCTCATCTGCTGCCATAACAGGCTCTCCACGGAAGGTCAACATGTTTCCCTCTAAGTAAGCGCCGTCTACCTTTTCTGTCGTTGAAAATGGTACAACGGTCGCTTGCGTCTTTGCAGCCAGCTCTTCCGCTAATGTTTGGTTGAAATTCAATACGAGGAAGTCAGATTTGCTCATATTTTTTTGAATGTTCCATTTAGCCGCCACATAATTTTCAAAAGAGCCATGATAATCAATGTGAGTTGGCATCAAGTTGGTAATCACTGCAATCTCTGGGTGAAAGGTTTCAATACCCATGAGTTGGAAAGAAGACAACTCCATAACTAGAGTATCATTTTGGGTTGCAGTTGTTGCAACTTGACTGGCTGGAAAACCAATATTTCCAGAAAGTAGACCACTTTGACCACCTGCAGTCAAGACTTCCGCAATCATCGTCGTTGTTGTTGTTTTTCCATTAGAACCCGTAATCCCAATAATTGGAGCATCTGAAATCAAATAAGCCAACTCAACTTCAGTGATGACTGGGATTTCCTTTTCCAATGCTTTCTTGACCATAGGGTTGTCGTAACGAATACCAGGATTTTTGACCATTAGTTCAAATTCTTCATCCAAGAGTTCCAAAGGATGACCACCTGTTACTACTTTGATGCCTTCTTCAAGAAGAGACTGAGCAGCAGGATTTTCCTCAAATGGCTTTCCGTCATTCACTGTGACAATCGCTCCCAACTTATCTAGTAAACGAGCAGCGGATTCACCAGACTTGGCCAAGCCTAAAACTAAAACTTTCTTATTTGCAAAATTTATAATGTGCTTCATAACATGCCTCTTTTTAATTCTTCTGTATCTATTTTACCTTTTTTTCAGAAAATAAAAAAGCCTTTACGGCTTTTTATTCTTGTCTGTTACGAAGTTTTGAGCGAAACGATACTTTTCTATCTTTTTGTGACAATTTTGAAATATCACGTAGAGAAAAATATGCTACGCCAATCATTGCAATTCCTACGAAAAATTCAGACGGTAATTGAAAAATCTGAAATACTGCCAATCCTAATAAAATGATAAAAGCGACTAGAGCAATCACTAAAACTACTACATTTAAAGTCCCTTTAATGCTTTGCGGAGTAGCAAAAATGTAAAATAATAGAATGAGAATTCCAAAGATCAAATAAAACATTTCTGCTCCTTTCTAGCCTATCCACTTCTTTCATATATTAACAGCAAAGCAAAGCAAATCATTCTTTCATTATTCAGCTGATTTTTTCTTTTTAGCAGCTTTGGCACGTTGATTTTTATCAAGAATTTGTTTCCGCAAACGGATAGATTCTGGTGTCACTTCCATGTATTCGTCATCATTCAAAAATTCGAGTGATTCTTCCAATGTCAAAATACGAGGTGTTTTTATAACTGCTGTTTGATCTTTCGTTGCAGAACGTACATTAGTCATTTGTTTTGCTTTTGTAATATTGACCGTCAAGTCATTTTCGCGTGAATTTTCACCAATAATCATTCCTTCATAGACTTCTGTACCTGGATTGACAAAAATAGTTCCACGTTCTTCAATAGACATGATAGAGTAAGTCGTTGCTTTTCCTGTATCAATTGACACGAGAGCTCCACGACGGCGTCCACCAATCTCACCTGGAATCAATGGTAGATATTGGTCAAAGGTATGGTTCATAATCCCGTAACCACGCGTCATAGAAAGGAATTCAGTTGAGTATCCAATCAAGCCACGCGCAGGCACAAGGAAAATCAAACGTGTTTGTCCGTTTCCGGTAGCCACCATGTCTAACATTTCACCCTTGCGCTCAGAAAGACTTTGGATAACCGAACCTTGGTATTCTTCTGGGGTGTCAATTTGCACACGCTCAAATGGCTCACATTGCACACCGTCCACTTCTTTGACGATAACTTCTGGGCGCGATACTTGTAACTCATAGCCTTCACGGCGCATGGTTTCAATTAAGATTGATAAGTGCAATTCTCCACGACCTGACACAATCCATTTATCTGGTGAGTCAGTCGGATCCACACGAAGCGAAACGTCCGTTTGCAATTCTGCTTGCAGGCGTTCCTCAACCTTACGAGATGTCACCCATTTTCCTTCACGACCAGCAAATGGTGAATTGTTCACCAAGAAAGTCATTTGCAGCGTTGGTTCGTCAATGTGAAGAATTGGCAATGGTTCTACTGCATCTGTCGGAGTAATCGTTTCACCAACAAAGATATCTTCCATACCAGACACGGCAATCAAATCACCTGCTTTGGCTTCGTCAATTTCACGGCGTTCTAATCCAAAGAAACCAAATAGCTTGGTGACACGGAAGTTTTTCGTTGTGCCGTCTAGTTTAGAAAGCGTCACTTGGTCTCCAACTTTCACCGTTCCGCGGAAAACACGACCAATCCCAATACGACCTACAAAGTCATTGTAGTCCAAAAGAGAAACTTGGAATTGAAGCGGCTCGTCTGAATTATCCACTGGTGCTGGAATATGATCAACAATGGTATCAAAAAGCGGTGCCATGGTATGCTCTTGGTCAGCAGGGTCGTCTGACATAGAAGACGTTCCGTTGATAGCAGAAGCATACACGACAGGGAAATCCAATTGGTCATCATCTGCACCCAGCTCAATGAAAAGTTCCAAGACTTCATCCACCACTTCTGCAGGGCGTGCAGATGGTTTGTCAATTTTATTGACCACAACAATCGGCACTAAATCTTGCTCAAGAGCTTTTTTTAATACAAAACGAGTTTGTGGCATGGTTCCTTCATAAGCATCAACAACCAAAACAACCCCGTCCACCATTTTCATAATCCGCTCAACTTCTCCACCGAAGTCCGCGTGTCCTGGAGTGTCCATGATATTGATACGAACACCGTTGTAAGCAACAGCTGTATTCTTAGCAAGAATGGTAATTCCGCGTTCTTTTTCAAGATCGTTAGAGTCCATTGCGCGTTCTTGCAACTCTTTGCGTTCGTCCAATGTATGTGATTGCTTCAATAATTCGTCCACCAGCGTTGTTTTCCCGTGGTCAACGTGAGCGATAATAGCGATATTGCGAATATCTTCTCTTAATTTTGTCATTTTATCCTCTAAATCTTAAGTTTTATTTCTAACTGAACAATTATACCACAGATTACAGTAAAAAACACGGTTAAACCGGGTGTAAATGTTTTCATTAGAAAATCAATGCCCGACAAATTTATTTACATTCTTTATTGCAAAATTATGATATGATAAGAAAAAAACAAAGGAAACTGTATGCGTTTAGATGTTCTACTAGCTCAAGCTCACATTAGTCGTAAAAAAATGAAGCAAGCTCTCCTAAAAAAGAAAATCTTGGTAGATGACTGTCCTGCTCGAAAACTCAGTCAAAATGTTGATACAGGTCTGCAGACGATTACGCTAGAAGAACAACCTGTTCTGGGCAAGCCTCATCAGTATTTTATGATGAATAAACCCCTTGGTGTCGTGACAGCTAACTCCGATGCCAAATCCCAAACGGTTCTAGATCTCATCAAACCAGAAGATTTCAATGATAAGTTATATTCTGTCGGGCGACTAGATCGAGATACTTCTGGACTGCTGTTAATCACTGACAACGGTCCGCTCGGTTTTCAATTGCTTCATCCTCAATATCACGTCACAAAAACATATGAGGTTGAAGTTAATGGTCTCCTAGATGACCGAGCAGTGCAATCCTTTCAAAAGGGCATCGTTTTTCTTGACAGAACAAGTTGTAAACCAGCCATTCTTACAATTCATTCTTCTAGCTCAAACAAAAGCTGTGCTACTGTCACTATTTCTGAAGGAAAATTTCACCAAATCAAAAAGATGTTTTTAACTGTCGGTGTCAAAGTTACTTCTCTTAAACGGACGCATTTTGGAGATTTTGAATTAAACCCAAACTTAGCCACAGGAGAATACCGAGTATTGAACCAAGCAGAACTCGAAATAGTGAGGCACTATCTAGAAAAAAGCTATTAAAAGTGAGCAACCCGCTTGGATTACTCACTTTTGATTTTTCCTTTCCATCCATCTAGTCCTGTAGAGAGGATGTAAATATTTTGATAACCTTGTTTTTTTAATAGAATAGCTGCATTCATCACACGTTGTCCACGACTATTTTCATATAGTAAAACAGTCTTGTCCTTACGAATCGCTCCTAAGCTTGTTTTTAATTGCTGTGACGGAATATTTCGTGCCCCTAAAATATGTTTACGACGAAAATCGGCTGGATCTCGTAAATCAATTAACTGACCTTGACGAATCATATCACCAAATTCTGCATTGTCTACTACCTTAGCCGCACGACGAACACGAATATAGTTAAAGCCCATCCAGCCTAACGTTCCAACAATAATTGCCAATAAAATCCAGTTTAACATGTTTTCTCCTCATTCTTCTTCAAATATTGTAACTCCAACTGATGTTCCTTTCGCAAGACCCGCTCAGCTTCTAGATAGTCCATTCTTTCTATCAAGCCCGCATCATAAATCCTCTCTAACTCAATTTTCATCATTTCAATATCATACAAGCGCTTACCCATATAGATAATAATGCCAAAACTTTTGAGGTATTGCTGCACATCATAAAGTGTTTTCATGAGGCTTATTTTACCAGAATTTTAGGAATATTTCAAGGTTGAAAAGAACTCATTTTGTAAGTAAAACATTCTTCAAGTGCTCAAAAACAACAAAAAAGCCGCCGATTGGGCGACTCTTATAGGGAGATTATTATGAAAAAGAAAAGTTTAGGATTTTTATCAAATAAAGTTAGGAGGTCTTCATCTGATGATGTTAGTATAACGCCACCTCCTTAAACTTATCTTAAATTCTAAAAGATTTTAAAAATTTATTTTCTACTCTCAAAAATTTACTTACAAACCCGGAGTTTGACCGATTTCTGCTGTTAACATCCAGATATTCTTTTCAAGTTCTGCTTTTGCACCGACAAAAATATCGTTGGTCACATCATCCCCTTCTTCATCTGTTACATCCAGAGCTTCTTGGTAGAGGCCTACCAAGTAACGGAAGATTTCGATGACACGTTCCAAACTTTCTGCAACATTCTTACTGAATTTTCCTTCTTTTTCTTCAATATTGCTGTGTTGGATAAATTCACTCAAAGTTGAATACGGCGTTCCACCTAAAGTAATCAAACGTTCACTTACTTCATCCAAAGTCGTATCCAAGGTTTCCATGTACTCGTCCATCTTAGGATGCCAAACCATAAAACCAGCTCCACGCATGTACCAATGTACTTGGTGAAGAGCAATACGAGCAGTGTATAAATCTGCTACTGCTTGGTTCAATACCACTTTTGTTTTGGGAAGAGACTTACTGAAAGACTCAACACTTGAGAAAGTTGCAACATCTTTTGCTGCTTCATTTTTTAGATTAACCATTATCCTACCTCGCTTTTATTTAGAATGATTCTAATCTTTTTGATTATAATTTAATTATAATGTTTCTAAATAAGAAAGTCAAATGATTGAACTCAGAAATTTCTTTTATTAGAAAAGTTGCAATTTTTTAGAATTATTTGCGAATAAAAAAGTATGATTCATTTTTATTTTTTCTTGGTTGGAAGCATTGTGGCTTCTTTTTTAGGGCTGGTTGTTGATCGCTTTCCTGAACAGTCCATTATCGTTCCTTCCAGTCATTGTAATGCTTGTGGGCAGAAATTAGCACCTCGTGATTTAGTCCCTGTCCTTTCACAGCTTATCAATCGACTGCGCTGTCGGTTTTGTCAGTCAAAAATTCCCATTCGCTATTTGGTATTAGAAATCGCTATCGGATCTCTCTTTCTTGCAACTTCTATGGGCTATCTAAATATCGGTCAGCTTGTCCTACTTGTAATGGGCATAACCTTATCCCTTTACGATCAAAGAGAACAAGAATATCCTCTGCTTATTTGGCTGTTTTTCCATTTCCTTCTTCTCTTTTTAACAGGTTTCAATCTTCTAATGACTATTTTTTTAGCTCTTGGAATTTTGGCTCATTTCGTTGATTTGCGTATCGGTGCAGGAGATTTTCTTTTTCTAGCTTCTTGTTCAACTATTTTTAATCTGACTGAAGTTCTTCTCATTATTCAAATTGCTAGTATCATTGGTCTGCTCCTTTTTGGTTTAAAATCAAAAAAAGACAGGTTAGCCTTTGTTCCCTGTCTTTTCTGTGGTAGCAGCATCCTGATAATGATACAATTTATCGTTCTTCACCAAAATGCCTTACGATTTATTTGAGAGTTGCTTTACCAAAAATTTATAAAATAGAAAAGCCAGATATCCGCCTAATGTATTTGTCCATAAATCATCTATTTCAAAAACACGATTGGCATCAATTAAAATATCTAACAAAATCTGCGTACATTCGATAAAAAGACTTATTGCAAAACTGGCAAATAGCACACGCTTAGTGCTCCTCAACTTAGGAAAAAGCCAGAGAAGTTGAAAAATCAGTGGGCTAAGTAGAAAAATATTCATCACATTTTGCACGAAAACCTTAATCAATTGATATAGAGAAGTAATTTGCCCAAGATTGATAAAAGAATTAAAAGGAATGAGAAGCACTACAATACGACCAAACTGCTGAATCCCCGGCGTCTCCATTCCCTTTTCTGGCACTTGAGGGAGAAAACACATTAGACATAATAATAAAATGTAGAAAATGCTTCCCCAAGTAAGAAAAGTACATCCCTTAACGGTTAATTCACCATCTGTTTTCAATAGATTGTTCAATTTAAGCATGCTTGGTAAGAGCTTTCTCCTTGTCCTGCTTCATGGTGTTTGAGCGCAATTGACCGCAAGCTGCATCAATATCCGTTCCATGCTCTTGACGAACAACACAGTTAATACCATTCTTTTTTAGAGTATCGTAGAAAGCCATTACACGTTCTTTGGGACTGCGACTGTATTGATCATGTTCGCTAACCGGATTGTAAGGAATCAAATTGACATACGATAGCTTTTTGATGTTTTTGAGCAATTCAGCTAATTCCAATGCCTGCTCTACTCCGTCATTGACTTCATTTAACATGATATACTCAAAAGTAACCCTGCGGTTAGTCGTTTCAATATAATATTCAATCGCTGCAAATAGCTTCTCAATTGGAAAGGCACGATTGATTTTCATAATGCTAGAGCGCAATTCATTATTGGGTGCATGAAGAGAAACAGCTAAATTAACCTGCACTCCTTCATTTGCAAAATCACGAATTTTATGCGCGAGACCGGAAGTGGAAACCGTAATGTGACGAGCTCCGATAGCCAGTCCCTTGTCATCATTGACGGTTCGCACAAACCTAAGAACATTATCATAGTTATCAAAAGGCTCGCCAATCCCCATAACCACAATATGGCTGACGCGCTCACCTTGTCCGCACTCGTCAAAATATTTTTGCACCAGCATAATCTGAGACATAATTTCCCCATTATTCAAATCACGCTGCTTTTTAATCAGCCCGCTAGCACAAAATGTACAGCCAATATTGCAGCCAACCTGAGTAGTTACACAGACCGACAGACCATAGTGCTGACGCATGAGAACTGTTTCAATCAACATACCGTCTGGCAATTCAAAGAGATATTTGACTGTTCCATCAGCCGACTCCTGTACAATCCTTTGCTTCAGTGGATTGACAACAAATTCATCTTCTAATTTTGCCAACAAATCCTTTGAAATATTGGTCATTTCTGCAAAAGACTGAACCCGTTTGCGATAAAGCCACTCCCAAATCTGAGTAGCTCGAAATTTCTTTTCTCCTTGACTTTCTACCCAATCTATCAAATCCTGACGGGTCAAGCTATAAATCGATGGTTTCATTTTTTCTCCTTCATTTCGTTACAAAATCCCATTCCATACACTATTTTTGACGAATAACAAAATGGCGCTGGCTGCTTGTTTGTTGTTGCTTCGTTGAATTTTGCTTTCTTGCTCTTTGCTTTTGATTTTGTCGCTTACTGCGCTGGCGATTTTCTCGCTTGGGTTGCTCTTCTTTATAGGAGCGAGCCTGTTTAGAACGACGTGGTTTGGTTTCATTTTCCTTTTTGTGATGAGATTTTTTATCAAACGACGCTCGACGTGGTTTCAAATTTTCCAAAACAAAATAAGCACAGCCATAATTGCAGTATTCTAACAAGTAATCTTCTAAGCGACTGATTTTTTCTTCACTTTCATTTGCCTTGTCATCTTTATAAAATCCACGCAAACGCAATTGCTCGTTGCCCCAATCGCCAACAATATAATCAAATTTTGTTAAAATATCTGAAAAACGCTGATTAAAAGCTGTGACATCAAAACCTTCTTTGTAGTTGTCCACCAAATCAAATTCGATTGTCTCAGTCAACACTTTTGTTCCTATTTGCCGAAAATCTGGTCCAGGAAATTTATTGTAATTATATAATTCAGGTGCAATTTCTTTTCGCATAGTTATCCTTTATCATTTATTCTTGTATTAACCTTATTTTACCATAAAAAGAAGTGTTTTTGACAGTTGAAATGTGGAATGAAGAAAAGAGCAAAGTCAGATTTCTAGCACTGACTTGCTCTTTCATTTTCATTATTCTTACGACTTTTTCGTGCTTTTTAGGTAATCAATGGCATCTTGCAAAGTTTTCACGGGTACAATTTTCATATTAGTCTTAATTTTTTTAGCAGCTGCCAAAGCTGTCTCATAGTTTGTTTTCGCTTTAGGATTGGATTTTTTCACTTCCTTGGTGACTGGATTATTTGGCGCAAAGAAAATTTCTGCGCCATTTTTAGCTGCTGAAACAACTTTTTTGTCAATCCCACCAATGTCGCCAACTTTTCCTTCGCGGTCAATCGAACCTGTCCCAGCAATATTTCTGCCGTCTCTCAATGTTGGATCTGCAATTTGCGTATAAATTGCCAAACTAAACATCAAGCCCGCACTTGGTCCACCAATACCGGCAGTTGAAAATTCAATTGGTGTGTTGCTTGTGACTTCTGTTCGGTCAATCAAACTAATGCCAATCCCGTTTTTCCCATTTTCAAGTTTAATAATTTTACCTGTAGCAGACTTCTTCTGACCGTCTTCTACATAGTTCACCTTGACCTTGCTGCCAATCTTTTGCGCTCCGACATAGTCTATCAATTCTTTTGAACTATTGAAAGTCTTATCATTCACACCTGTCACGGTATCTGCAATATTTAAAATACCTTTAAAAGTAGAATTCTTTGTGACTTGCAAGACGTAAACCCCTAGATATTTCAGAGTAATGTCTTTGCCAGCTTTTTTCAACCCTTGGTATTTAGCTAGGTTTTGCGACGTTTCCATATAAAACTGATTGATCCGCATGTATTCTTTATCAGAAGTTCCACCAGTCAAATCCTTCGCCGAATAAATATCCGTAAAAGGTGTCAGCCAAGCATAAACCAAATGAGCGAAGGTCGCATGCTGAATTCCAACCGTTACAAAATTATATGAACCTTTTTCCTTATCTTCTTTGTTGTCCACGCGCAATACCTGACGGACATCCGCTGCACCACCTGGCACCTCAATATAATAAGGCAAGGGAACTACAAAAGATAAGAAAAGCAAAATCAACCCTACTACTGCAATTATCGGCCATTTTTTAAATTTATTTCTTGGTTTTTCCATATTGTTTCTTTAACTCCTTTATGACACTTTCGGGCACATACTTTGAAATATCCTGCTCAAAGGAAATCAATTCACGAATTCTTGATGAGCTGAGATGCTGATAAGCTGGTTTGCTTATCAAAAAAATGGTTTCTATCTCAGGTGCTAATTCATGATTGAAAAAGTTGAGATTCCCCTCATAATCCAAATCCTGACTATTACGTAATCCCCGTACAAAAGTTGTCACTCCTAGCTTTCTAGCTACTTCCACTGCCAATTCATCATGAGAAGTAACAATTTTTACATTCTCCAAATGAACTAGAGCAGCTGCTATCATTTTTTCTTTCGCTTCAATACTAAAAAAACTCGTTTTCTCAAGATTATAAAAAATACCAACATAAAGGCAATCAAAGAGCTTACTAGCTCGCTTAATCAAGTCAATATGCCCCTTTGTAATCGGGTCAAAAGAGCCCGCAAATAATCCAATTTTATCTGACATAAACCGTCACCTTTGAAATTCCATATATTTTTTGCTTCCAGATACCTAGCCCTGCGATTTCTTCTGGTAAATCCACCGACTTGTCTGTCTCACAAACAACCAGTACATCATCGCTCAGAAGCTCTCGTTCAATCATTTTTATAATATCTGAAACAATCTGTTCTTTTGCATAGGGTGGATCTAACAAAACCAAGTCAAACTGTCCTGTGACCAATTCAAGTGCTCGATTGGACTCCATTTTCAGAAGTTCAAATCGTTCTTTTTCCTTAGTCATACTGATATTTTGGCTGATAATCGCTTGCGCCCTGCGGTCTTTTTCAACCAAAACAGCCGAAACCATGCCTCGCGAAATAGCTTCAATCGCTAAACTGCCGCTTCCAGCATACAAGTCCAGAACCTGTCCTCCATCAAAATAAGGACCAATCATATTAAAGATAGCTCCCTTAACCTTGTCTGTCGTCGGTCTGGTTGTTTTGCCTTCCAATGTTTTAAGAGGACGCCCCCCATATTTCCCTGCAACAACTCTCATAAAGAATATTATAACAAAATCTCGAAAGAATGTATCAGTTTTTCTTCTGTGATAGCTGTAAGTCAATTGTTTTTTCTGTCTAACTTTTGAAATGCAGTTCAAACATGATGATTTTTAATACAGTTTTTTGCAATTATCTCGAGCTGATTGCAGACCACATAAAAAATCCCCTGATATGAATCAGAGGATTGATTGATTATCTCACTTCAAGCAAGCCAACGTTACCGTCTTCACGACGATACAAAACATTGGTTGTGTTGTCTTCTACATCAGTATAGATGAAGAAGTCATGTCCCAATAAATCCATTTGAAGAAGAGCTTCTTCTAAGTCCATTGGTTTTAAGTCAATTTGTTTGGAGCGAACGACTTTTGCAGGTGCAGCTTCAGCTTCTTCAACAACAGCATCTGTAAACAACTGACTGGTTGATTTTTTATTACGGTTTTTACGTTCAATTTTTGTTTTATTTTTACGAATTTGACGTTCAATTTTGTCTGTCACCAAATCAATAGAACCATACATATCTTGAGAAACATCTTCTGCACGAAGAGTGATAGAACCAAGTGGAATAGTTACTTCAACTTTGGCTGTTTTTTCACGATAGACTTTCAAGTTTACACGTGCATCCAATTCTTGGTCAGCTTGGAAATACTTTTCGATTTTTTCAAGTTTAGAAACTACATAGTCACGAAGAGCTTCTGTTACTTCTAGGTTTTCACCACGGATACTATATTTAATCATATAAGTACCTTCTTTCTAAGCGTTTTGTTTTTCTTTATTTTATTATAACGCTTTCATTATTTTTTTGCAAATTTTTTGTTACCTTGCCAATGAAAATGTCACAATTTCTTTCACTCCTGCTTCCACTAAAATTTCCTTGGCTAATTGTAGGGTTGAGCCTGTTGTATAAATGTCATCTATCAAAAGAACTTTTGTCGGAACTTGAACATTGTCTTTCACTTTAAAGCACTGCTGGCTTTGCAAGCGCTCCTCTCTCGTCTTGCTTGATTGAGCAATTGTATCATGCTTTTCTAAAACTTCCTTAAATGGCAGCTTTGTACCCTCAAGAAGGGCTGTCACTTGATTAAACCCTCTTGTCTGATACTTTTTGGCACTTACAGGAATGGGAACAAGCGTATAATCGCTGTATCCTTTTAATTCCTTTTGCAAAACTTCTGTAAATACAGAATAAAGAGTATAATCTCCTTGAAATTTATATTGGCTGAAAAAGTCTTTCATGGCTTCGTTATATACAAAACAACTTTTATGACAAACTTCTTTTCCTTTTTCTATCCATACTTGACAATCCATGCAGACTTCGCATGTCCCTTCACGATAGCACTTCGGGCAATGCTGCGCTGAAATGAGCTGAAATTTTTCAAAACAGTCATCACAAGTCCTTGCTTTTGGCTTCTTCAAGGTCAATAAATCACAGAATTTCAGCTTTTCTTCTAGTGGATTTTCACATAAAACACATGAATTCATAAACCGGCCTCCTGATTCATCTCCTGAATTTCTTTAATCGCTTTTTCTATCGCCATAGTCGTACCGTCATGAAAAAAGATTAACTCGCCTGTCGGTCGCTCCATACTGCGACCAACGCGTCCAGCAATTTGTACCAGAGCGCTGCGACTAAACAGACGGTGGTTGGCTTCCACCACGAAAACATCTACACAAGGAAAAGTCACCCCACGCTCCAAAATCGTCGTCGTTACTAAGATCGTGATTTCTTTTTGACGAAATTTCTCTACAATTTCTAGTCGATTTTCAGTCGTCGAGGCTACAAAACCAACTTTTTCATTAGGAAAAGTGCTTTGAAGAATCTCTGCCAGCTCCTGCCCTTTTCTGATCTCGGAAGCAAAAATAAGAAGTGGAAATCCTGTTTTTCTCTGCTTTTGAATAAACTGCCTTAACTTGGGAACTAGCTTCTTTTGACCGAGATATTTTTGAAAATCTGCCAACCAAATTTTTTGAGGAACAATCAAAGGATTCCCATGAAAACGTCTAGGTAGACTCAAACGAGTTAATTCTCCTTTAGCCACTTTTTTGTCCAACTCATCTGTGGAAGTTGCTGTTAAGAAAATCTTCGTTCCCTCTACTTTAACTGCCTGATGAACCGCATGGTAAAGCATCGGATTGTCCACATAAGGAAAGGCATCTACTTCATCAACGATAAGAAGATCAAAGGTTTGATAAAATTTGAGAAGCTGATGCGTTGTAGCAATCACAAGAGGACTGCGAAAATAAACTTCTGATTCACCGTGCAGGAGTGAAATATCGCAAGTAAAATCTACTTTCAGTCTGCGATAAAGTTCTAAGCAGACATCAATTCTGGGGCTAGCCAAGCAGACGGCTCCACCTTGATTGATGACTTGTGCCACCACCTGATAGATCATTTCCGTCTTTCCGGCTCCTGTGACTGCGTGAACCAAGCTATCTTTGCGTTTGGTAACCGCCTCTACAAGTCCTTGAGAAACCTTAGCTTGAAATTCTGTCAACTTTCCTTGCCATTTCAAAACATTCGCTTTGGGAAATTCTTCCTGTGGAAAATAGTATAGTTCTTCATCACTCCTAACTCTTCCTAAGATCAAGCAAGACCTACAATAATAAGCACCAATTGGTAGTTGCTGTTTTTCTTTGTCAATGGCTTGTCCACAGCGATTACAGCTTAACTTTCCTTTCTCTTCTACCATTCCAGCCAAGCTTTGTGCTTGCAATTGCAATTCTGGTGACAATTGACTTTTTGTAAAAATACGACCTAAGCAATCTTGTAATTCCGTCATATCTATTTATTCGGAAAAACTTTGGCAAAATAAAAGTTTTTTTGTAAAATGAAGATATGGAATTTAGAACAATCAAAGAGGACGGTCAAGTCCAAGAAGAAATCAAAAAATCGCGCTTTATCTGTCATATCAAGCGTGTGACAACAGAGGACGAAGCACGAGAGTTTATCAATACTATTAAAAAAGAACATTACAAAGCTACTCATAACTGCTCTGCCTTTATTTTAGGAGAGCGGAGCGAAATGAAGCGAAGTAGCGATGATGGAGAACCAAGTGGGACTGCTGGTGTACCTATGTTAGGCGTTTTAGAAAATCACCAACTAACCAATGTCTGTGCTGTCGTGACGCGCTATTTTGGGGGCATCAAGTTAGGAGCAGGTGGACTCATTCGGGCTTATGCTGGCAGCGTTGCCCTAGCTATCAAAGAAATCGGAAGTGTCCACATAAAAGAACAACTTGGACTAAGGCTTACTCTTTCCTACAGTCAATATCAAGAATTGCCAAATTTTCTTAAAGCCAAACAGTTGCAAGAGCAGGATACAGCTTTTACAGATCAAGTACAAACGACTATTTTTGTTGACAAAGACGATAAAGACAGCGTTATAGAAAGTTTGATTGAACTGTTTAATGGAAAAATTGACATTGTTGAGCAGGGATTGCGGAAAGTTGAGGTTCCCATTTCTTCATCCTAAATATTAAAAAAAGCTATCGACTTGATAGTTTTTTTATATTTTACAAAGGCTCCTTTTCGTTTTATACTGATTGTATCAACAGAATTGAGGTATCATTTATGGCAAAAATTTATCATAACATTACAGAACTCATTGGAAATACTCCTATTGTGAAATTGAATAAGCTGGTTCCAGAAGGCGCTGCTGATGTCTATGTCAAGCTAGAAGCTTTCAATCCGGGGTCGTCTGTCAAAGACCGCATTGCTCTCAGCATGATTGAGACCGCTGAGCAAGAGGGCTTGATTCAGCCGGGTGCAACCATTGTCGAAGCAACCAGCGGAAATACTGGAATCGGTTTGTCTTGGGTCGGTGCTGCTAAAGGTTATAAGGTCGTTATTGTTATGCCAGAAACCATGAGTGTGGAGCGCCGCAAAATTATCCAAGCTTATGGTGCCGAATTGGTGCTCACTCCCGGAAGTGAGGGAATGAAAGGTGCGATTGCCAAAGCTGAAGAAATCGCCAAAGAACGTAACGGATGGCTACCACTACAGTTCAACAATCCAGCTAATCCTGAAGTACACGAAAGAACAACAGGAGCAGAAATTATCTCTGCTTTCGGTGAAAAAGGATTGGACGCCTTTGTCGGTGGAGTTGGCACAGGTGGTACAATTTCTGGCGTTTCTCACGCTCTCAAAAAAGTCAATCCAAATATACAAGTTTACGCAGTTGAAGCCGATGAGTCCGCTATCCTGTCCGGTGAAAATCCTGGGCCCCACAAGATTCAAGGAATTTCAGCTGGTTTTATCCCAGAAACACTGGACACTCAAGCTTATGACGGTATTGTCCGTGTTACCTCTGATCAAGCACTTGACCTTGGACGCCGTGTCGGTGGACAAGAAGGCTTTCTTGTAGGAATTTCTTCCGCCGCAGCTATCTATGCTGCACTTGAAGTCGCCAAAAAACTAGGAACAGGTAAAAAAGTTCTGGCTCTTGCACCCGATAATGGCGAGCGCTACCTATCAACCGCTCTCTATAATTTTGAGGTTTAGAAATCAAGGCATATACACGTACAAACTTTAAATTTGGATTTGCTAACAGTTTACCAATGATAACTGTAATATATCAATGTCAGCTAATTAACAGCTAGAGAGAACGAAATTCGTTCTCTCTTTTCTGTATGTTCAAATCTATAAAAATGCTGTATCCATTCGATTTGTTGCTTTTACTAGCTAACAATCAACAATTATTAAAATTCTTTAGTATAAGATGTATTAGAAATATCCTCCCCTACAGCGTGAAAAGCTCGTTAAAAAACAGTCTCTTGAAACTTAGAATTGATAATCAGAACAACATAGTTTTGCATATCTTTGTTTTCAGTCAAGGCTTCGCAAATGACCTTGAAGATATTACCGTTGTCATGACCAACCATATTTTTAACATTTTCAATGAAAATTACCCAATGTTTCTACCCTTCAATCATACGAAACAGTTCAAAAAACAAATCCCCACGATCATCATCAAATCCCTTGCGATAACTCGCAATACTAAAGGCTTGGCATGGGAAACCTCCCATCACCACATCCACACGCTCAGCTGGAATCTCCTCCGGATTCACCGCATGATGTCACGACTATCCAAAAAAGTATCTGGATAGTTTAACTCATAAGTACGCCGTGCGTACTTGTCAAACTCGTTGGCATACACCACTCTGAACTCGTTGGTCTGTTCAAATCCCAACTCAATCCCACCAACTCCTGAGAAGAAGGCTGCAATGTTGTACTTCTCAGGCTGGTGCGAACTTACAGAATTTGTCATGTAGTAACCTGCTTTCTAAATAGAAAATTATTTGACAAAATATTTGTCCATAATCAACTTAAATAATTCCGATATTTTTTTATCAATTTTATTCGAGTGATCTGTTTGTTTTTTCCCTTTATATTCTTTATCATCAACAACTAAATCATCCAATTCTGTCAATAAATTTTTCAATTGATCATAAAAAATTTTATCAACATACTCGTAGAAAGAAATTTTATTACCTAATTCGGCAATAAGCTCCTCGAATTTTTTTGTATTTTCAAGTCTTCCGCGATCATCAAATCTAATATCATTTCTCGCTTCAACGCAGTCTTGAGTTAAAAATTTTAAGAATATTTGATTGAAAAAAACGGTATTCTGAGACACTTTATCCTTTTTTATTTGCTTATACAATGCAAAACCTGATATCAGCAATGCAAATATAGCAATTACATTTGATAACTCCATTATCCCTCCAACTAGTATAATTTCTTATAAAACATTTCCGTTAGTTCATCATCTTTCATTTTTATAACAACCTGTTTCTTAGCAGTGTTTTTACCCACTTTTTTTACAAAACCTGCAAAAAAACCTTGCACAAACGAGGATGAAATTTTTTCAATTGTAGTTGGAAAGATAATTTCAACTTCATTATTTAGATCAACCTTATCCAGGTTATTTTCCTCATAGACATGAACTCCTAATTCAAAACCAATCAGTCTTGCTAATGAGGTTGGAATTCCTTTAATTACTATTTTCTCCATTTACTGCTCCACTTCTATTACAAAATTCAGATTATAAGCTGTCCCTGGGAAAAAAATCGGACACCCACCTATTATATTCTTATTCGGTGGAAAATCAACAAAGTTTTTCTCTTCATTGTAACACATCCACTGCTCTTCATTTTCAAATAAATAATCATCATTAAAAATAATTATATGTTTTCCTGATAAAACATAACAGTTACTTAAATCTGAGTCCTCTATCAGTGATTGTAGCAACACATAAAGTCCTGTTCCACCGACATCTTGAATTTGCTTCCTACCGGATATTCCTAATTGAGTTGCTGCAAGATAATAGAAAAAATCTTCAGGATAGTCATCATCAAAAAACTTCGTATGCTTTTTATAAGCATCCATAATTCTTTTATATTTTTCACCTGTCAGTTCTTCTGAATTTAGTTTGTCTTTAATATCTTCGAAAAGTAGTTTATCTGAAAAATTTACGATAGCTATATTTACACCTTTAAATTCTCCATCAACAACAACCCCTTTTTCTTCTTTTCCGTAACTATCTGTTAAGTCTATATCAATTAAACAATCTGACCTTGCATGCTCAAAGGTATTACCTATTAATTCGGCACATATTTCAGAAATTTTCTCCGAAGATTTTCGTTTAATATCCATTTTTTTTAAAAATAAGTCCAATTCAGTTTGAATTACTGATTGATAAAATGGATCTCCTTCCTTATCAGAAAGTCTATAAACTTTTCTATAATGAGTATCACTCTCGTCACTTAAAAATTTCTCAAAAAATATCTTTTTAGAGAATTTTTTATTTAAATGAATTAAAGGAGATTTTCTTATACCATCTGTTAAAATAGTCGGTTTAGGTCCCCAAAATATTCGAATATTTCTATTTTCATAATTTAGATAATAGTAACATAAACATTCCATTAGTATGTATGTTAATTTATCCGCTATTTCCAAGTCATTATTAGTTATTTCAAACCAAACAGGAAGGTTAGCTTTAGGATACTTCTGATTAAGGTAATTCATATGAAAAATAATATCACCAATTGTCATTCCTGAAAATATTTTCTCATGATCATTAACATAATGGAAATTAAATTTATTATCTCTGATCCAATTCACATTAGATAATTCGTTATTGCGGATAACGATTTGTTCCAAATACTTCAAAAGTTTACCTCTGGTTTTATATCACTATTTCTGTTTATTTCACCAACTTCTTCATCTCATATATACGTGCGACAGTCGCATCGTATTTAGCTTGGTAGTCGGCTTGTTTGTCGCGTTCTTTTTGGACGACTTCTGGTTTGGCGTTAGCGACGAATTTTTCGTTGCCAAGTTTGCGTGCAACTATATCCAATTCTTTTTGCCATTTAGCAAGTTCTTTGTCAAGGCGGGCTAGTTCTTCTTCAACATTGAGCAAGTCAGCGAGAGGCAGATAGATTTCTGCTCCTGTGATGATGCTGGACATGACTAGTTCTGGCACAGCAAGGTCCTCCGCGATTTCCAAATGTTCTGGATTGGTGAAGCGCTTGATGTAGTTGACATTAGCATTGAAAAATGCTTCTAATTCGCTGTCGCTTGTTTTCACAAGGATTGTGATTGGTTTGCTTGGGGCAACATTCACTTCACTACGTGCGTTACGGACAGCACGAATCAGGTCTTTGAGACTTTCAACACCTTTGTGCGCAGCTTCATTTTCAAATGCGGGGTTAACTGTTGGGTATTCAGCTGTTACGATTGAACCTTCAGAAATTTGTTCAAAGATTTCTTCAGTAACAAATGGCATGATTGGGTGAAGCAACCGAAGAATCTTATCAAGCGTGTAAAGCAGAACTGAACGGGTGATGATTTTTTCGTCTTCATTGTCACTGTAAAGCACTTCCTTGGTCAATTCAACGTACCAGTCGGCAAATTCGTCCCAGATGAAGTTGTAGAGGATGTGCCCCGCCACACCAAACTCAAACTTGTCAAAGTTTTCCGTCACTTTGGCAATGGTTTCGTTGAGATTGTGGAGGATCCAGCGGTCTGTGACATTACCAGCTGTACCAGCCGCAACTTTTGCAACATTTTCGCTCGCTTGGTCAAGTGTAAGGTCTTCATTGTTCATCAAAATGTAACGAGAGATGTTCCAGATTTTGTTAATGAAGTTCCAAGCTGCATCCATTTTTTCGTAAGAGAAACGAACGTCTTGACCTGGTGCAGAACCATTTGACAAGAACCATCGAAGCGCATCAGCACCATATTTTTCGATAACATCCATTGGATCAATACCGTTACCAAGTGATTTAGACATTTTACGTCCTTGTTCGTCACGGATAAGACCGTGGATAAGCACGTTTTCAAATGGACGACGTCCTGTGAATTCCAATGATTGGAAAATCATACGTGATACCCAGAAGAAGATGATATCATAACCAGTTACCAATGTAGATGTTGGGAAGTAACGTTTGAAGTCTTCTGAGTCTGTGTCAGGCCAACCCATTGTTGAGAATGGCCATAGGGCTGAACTAAACCAAGTATCAAGCACATCTTCGTCTTGAGTCCATCCGTCACCTTCTGGAGCTTCTTCACCGACGTACATTTCACCTTCAGCATTGTACCATGCAGGAATTTGGTGACCCCACCATAATTGACGAGAGATAACCCAGTCGTGAACGTTTTCCATCCATTGTAGGAAAGTATCGTTGAAACGTGGTGGGTAGAATTTTACTTCGTCATCAGTGTCTTGGTTAGCAATAGCATTTTTAGCCAATTGGTCCATTTTAACGAACCATTGTGTTGACAAACGTGGCTCAACTGGCACACCAGTACGTTCTGAGTGACCAACGCTATGAACCATTTTTTCGATTTCAACAAGCGCACCGATTTCTTCCAATTTTTTAACGACAGCTTTGCGAGCTTCAAAGCGGTCCATACCAGCAAATTCACCAGCAAGTTCGTTCATTGTACCATCATCATTCATGACGTTGATTTGTGGCAAGTTATGACGCTGACCAACTAAGAAGTCATTAGGGTCGTGTGCTGGAGTGATTTTAACTACACCAGTACCAAATTCTGGGTCAGCGTGTTCATCACCGACGATTGGAATAGCTTTGTTAACGATTGGAAGGATAACATTTTGACCAATCAAATCTTTGTAACGGTCATCATTTGGGTTAACTGCAACGGCTACGTCACCGAACATTGTTTCAGGACGAGTTGTGGCAACTTCAAGGCTACGTGAACCATCTTCCAACATGTAGTTCATGTGGTAGAAAGCACCTTCGACATCTTTGTGGATAACTTCGATATCAGAAAGGGCTGTACGAGCTTTTGGATCCCAGTTGATGATAAATTCACCACGATAAATCCAACCTTTTTTATAAAGTTCAACAAAGACTTTACGAACTGCTTTTGACAATCCTTCATCAAGGGTGAAACGTTCACGTGAGTAGTCAACAGAGATACCCATTTTACCCCATTGTTGTTTAATTGTTGATGCATATTCATCTTTCCATTCCCAGACTTTATCAAGGAATTTTTCACGACCAAGGTCATAGCGTGAGATACCATCTTCAGCCAGACGTGCCTCAACTTTTGCTTGTGTTGCAATCCCCGCATGGTCCATACCAGGAAGCCATAAAGTATCAAAACCTTGCATACGTTTTTGACGGATAATAATATCTTGCAAAGTAGTATCCCAAGCGTGACCAAGGTGCAGTTTCCCCGTCACATTTGGTGGTGGAATTACGATAGAATACGGATGAGCTTTCTTATCGCCAGACGGCTTGAAAACATCCTCATCCAACCATTTTTGATAACGCCCAGCCTCAACTTCGGCTGGATTGTATTTTGGTGAAAGTTGTTTAGACATGTGTGTTCTCCTTAATTATTAGTTTCCTAATTAGTTTTTTAATTAGCTTCTTTTTTAATTTCTTATTTAGTTTCTTATTTATTTTCTTACGTATTTTTATCTGTTCTTTTTTTAGTTTATTAACATCTTCTTTTGTTATATTATATTTTATATCCCATGATTTTTGTTTCAATCTATGGTTTAAATTATAAATTCCGTAATATTTCAACTCTAAATCTGTCTTATTTTTTTCTATCTTTTTTATTTGAGAAATATATTTGTGACCTATATCGAAAATTTGATAAAGGAAAAAAATTTCTGAAGAAATTATAATTAACACTAAGATTACTGGCAGGATGTCTACTAGCAAATTCACTTTAATCAGATTATAAAAATTTAATAAAATAATTGTTAAATAAAGTGAATATAAATAAGGGAATACAAACGCCATTATGAAAGAAAGGAATAAAATTATTTTTTCTTTTCGCGAATCAAAATTGAGCTTAGATAGCAATTTTATCAGGAAATATTGCAAAATTAAAAAAATAGTTGAAAAAAAGATAGATATATATTGAGTATGTTGTTTACATTGTTTGCCCAGAAAAACATTATTGTATTTAAAAATATCAGTCCCCATCTTAAAAGATTCCATAGGGCAGCACGACCAATTCCTACCTCATTTTTCGAACGTTCCCAATCATATTTCAGGAGCAGTTCTAGGTATTGACTGAGCTTTTGTGACTTTTCCTCTGAGTAATCAAAATTACTTAAAAGATCCCAAATATGTCCATCTTTCATGTAATAATCATTAATATATTTTACATTCATATCAGAGCCATATGGATTGATTTGTGATTTAAGTCTACTAACTGCAGATTTCCTATTTTTTCCGTCTAGTAAATCAACAATTATCAACTTTATACTTTTTCTCCATTCTGTTCTTTCCTTAGTAATATAATCAAGCCAATTTCTCTTACTATTATTTACAAACACTAAAATCGCACTCAAGATAGCCCCTAGACCAGCTCCACTAATTAGAGTAATAATCTGGCTTGTTTCCAATCTTCTCACCTCCCTTTCGAAATTCTTCAATACATCCCAACTGTTCGATTTTCTCGAACAGTTCAACTAACAGTTTAAACTCTCCCACTCACTCCTCAGCAAGCCATATATGAGACTGTCACAGCGGTTCCCTTGAACATCCTTTCTGTCACGGATGCGAGATTCGAGGGTGAAGCCCAGTTTTTCTGCAACTCGTTGACTTTGGACATTGTAGCCAAAGCAGACCAGTTCAATCTTGTGAAGACCCAAATTTTTAAAGCCTAGGTCAATCAAGGCTCGCGCTGCTTCTGGTACATAACCTTGGCCCCAATAGTCTGGATGCAAGGTATAGCCAATCTCAAGAACATCATCTTCGTGGCGGTGATTGAAGTCAACAGAACCAATGACTTTACCGGTTCCTTTGACGACAATTCCATAGCCAGCTGGGAGATTTTCCTTTTGATTGCGCTCAGGAAGGATATGCTCCAGATAATAAATCTCATCTTCCAAGGTCTTGACGGGGTGAAATGCTGCTGGATAGGCGACCTCTGGCAAACTAGCGTAGGCATGAATATCCTCGGCATCCGCCACTGTACGGACGCGCAAGACGAGCCGTTCGGTTTCTAATCGTTCAGGTAATTGTGCTTGCTCCATCTTCAGCCCTCACTTTCCATAAAAAAAATGCCCCTGCCATCTACATGACAGGGACGAATGTGTTTATCCGCGGTACCACCCAATTTCGGGCAGACGCCCGCAACTCTGGTCTTCTTGTTCATCTTTTATTACGTTGTTAGCTCGCTTAGATGTACGCCAGTACAGCCCGCAACTCGCTGCTTAGTCCTAAAAGTAAACAAAAAGACACCATTATTTCATTTTTAGCCTTAGCAACCAGTTTTGACATTTGTGCGGATTTCTCAGCAGTGCCGCTTTCTGTGACAAATGGGATTCAAAACACCTCTAATGCATTTAGTTTAACATGTTTTCTAGAGAAAATCAATAATTTCTCTGTCCAAAAAGTCCGTCTGGTAGGTCATGAAATCCCTTGCCCTCTTGATAATTGGCAAATTTCCCCAATAGAAACTGATAGGCATCTAGGCGGCTCTCATAACGAATCGCAGCTTCTTTAGCGCGTTCATCTTTATCTTCCTCATAAATTTTCTGACTTTCTTCAAGAGCCATTTCGTTGATAGTCACCTGAGTTTTGACCCAAGCTTCAAAATCCTTTAAAAATTCCTGTTCGTACGTCATTATATTCCTTCTAATCTACTCCTCGGTAGAAATTTTCTTCAATATCACGGAAAGGCTGAATATCTTGGACATATTCCAACACACCTTGAAACTCTCCTGCTTCATCTCGCACTGCCACATACGTCACATGAACAAATTTGCCCCGCGACTCAGACTTGAACCACATAACAAACTTGTCTCGCTTGCCTTCGCGCAATTCCTTAAAAATAAAGCGAACTTTCTCCAAAAACTTAGGCGGGTGGCACAGCTCGACATTGCGCCCCACTTGACTCGGCGTCCGTTTAAAAATCATCTCATCAGCTGGCACACTGTCATTGTAGTACTGGAAAATATCCTCCTTATTGACAAAGGTAATCTCCATCGGCAGATGATTCAAGATTAGATTTGCCTCTTCCACTGACAAATAGCCATGTCCAAAAGACTGTTGGGCCTGTCGATCAAAATTGTTTTCTGCCTTTTTCTTTTTTGGCTTAAAAGAAATGGTGACCTGCCCATCAGGTGTCTCAATGACCTGCTGAATAGTACCGTCTGACACAAGCTCCTCACTAGCTGCCGCTTCGCTTCCAGTCTTCTCAGCAGCCTCTTTTTCTGTCTCCGTGAATGATTGACGAGCTGGCATCCATTTCTCAGCCGGCTTGATAATCGCATAGCCGTAAGCATCACTTTCTTCTGCAATTTTCAGCCAATCGTCCTGTGTGAAAGATTCCAGCAAAATCATAAGCAAGATGGATTCTTCCTTGAAAATCATCGCTTCAAACTCAGCCGCAAAATTTTCAAATGTTGCTCGAGCTTGCTCGATACCTAGGTTAGACAAATCTTCAGCAGCGGTCTTTGCTTCCTGAAAAAGCTCTCGAATCTGGTCGTCCACACCCCACATAACCTTGGGTGGTGAATCGTGACCATATCTCTCCATAATCGGAAACATCAGCTCTTCCTTGCGCTGATAATGAATGTCAAATTGACCGACCAAGCCCAGCTGGCGCATCAACCCCTTTTCCAACTCTGTCTTCATTTCTGCATCATCTGTTTGAGCATAGGTATCAAGGAGGCGCCGGATCCGCAACAGAGCCGCTCTCAGAGCCAGATTTTCCTGCTTAAAAATTTGAACTGGATGTCCTGGATGATCTGTGTCCGCCACTTCTACATTTTTCACTGCTCCCTTAAAAAGATTCGCATGAACATTGCAAAGCGACATGACATCCTCAAAGGTTACACCCGTATCCGAGTTCATCAGTTCGTGCTCCATAAGACTGATCTCAATAGCCGAAACACCTGTAAAATGCTTGTTAAACTGCTCTTGAACCTCTTCTGCTGTTGCACCATGGTGCAAATCCAGCAAAATGGATTTCAAAATCTCAATTCGTTCATCTGCCATTAGTCTAGCCCCACCACTTCATAGCCATTTGCTTCTAATGTCATGACAATTTTATCCATAGGGGTTCCCTCTAACTTAGAACCTTGCTTTAACGACACCTTGCGACCAACCGTATTGCGCATGATTGGATTGGCAAGCGGCTTAAAGCCGAGCTCCACTAAAATTTCTAACACTTCTGGGTGCTTGTCCACTACTTCTGCTACAGGAATGGATACATCAATGATATTGTCCATATTTCACCTCATGAACATTTTTCTATTATTATAACACAAAAAGCAGTTGCTTTCTAAGCAAAATCAAAGCGTTCTTTATCTTTGCCTCATTCCATTTTTCTGAATCAAGCATCTATAACTATTTTTAATATAGTATAAGTATTTGTTATAATAAAATGATTTTGTATTTTTCACAAGTAAAATAATTGATAGCCCCTCTTTTTAAAGCAAAATATTTCACAAACAAAAGAAAATTTATTAAATCACAGATTTGAAAACGTTTTTATAATCGTGATATAATAATTTCAAAAACAGGATGAAGGAGATAGTATGTCTATTACAACTTTACTAAACATCAAATATCCAATTTTTCAAGGTGCTATGGCGCAAATTTCTCACTATCAGTTGGCTGCTGCTGTTTCAGAAGCGGGTGGCTTGGGGATTATTGCTTCAGGTGGTATGACTGGCGACCAATTGCGCGAAGAAATTCGTGAATTGCGTAAACTCACAGACAAACCATTCGCTGTTAATGTGATGCTGATGCTGAAAAATGTCGAAGAGCTTGTGAATGTTATCATCGAAGAAAAAGTTCCTATTGTGACAACTGGTGCTGGCACCCCTAAATTTATTCTGCCTGCTCTCAAAGAAGCAGGTATCAAGGTTATTCCGGTCATTGCCAGCGTGAAACATGCTAAAAAAATGCAAGAATTAGGTGTTGACGCTGTTATCGCTGAAGGATCTGAAGCGGGTGGTCATATCGGTAGCACCAATACCATGGCTTTGCTGCCACAAATTACTGATGCAGTTGATATTCCCGTGATTGGTGCAGGAGGTATTGCAGACGGTCGCGGGCTTGCTGCTGCTTTCGTTTTAGGCGCACAAGGAGTTCAACTCGGTACGGTATTTCTCGCATCAGAAGAATGCCCAATCGCTGAAAGTTATAAAGAAGCAGTTCTCAAGGCAAATGATACAGATACAGCTGTCACAGGCAGGAGGGCGGGTGCCCCCGTTCGTTGTATCCGAAACGAAATGACAGACCATTATATAGAACTTGAAAATAAAGGTACCAGCCGTGAGGAACTGGAAGAGATTACTATTGGAGCTCTCTCAAAAGCTGTATATGACGGAGACACAAAAAACGGCTCCATGATGTGCGGTCAAATTGCTGGTATGATAAAAGAAATCCGACCATGCAAAGAAATCATTGAAACAATCGTCTCAGATGCACAAAAAGCATTGGAAAACACAGAGATTTCCTTGTAAAATCGAAAAAACTTGTAGAAAATGATCTCTACAAGTTTTTCTATTGCTGAAGTAGTTGAAAATATTTGCGTTTCATTTTACTGCTCAACTTCTGTCGCCTATTTGTCATCTGCCTTAAACTAGGCTCACTCATGAACAAGTCATTCTATCCCATTTACCAAATGCTATAAAATATCAATAGCATTGCTACAGGATACCTTCTTTGCAATTTTTACATCCTGATTCTTTGAACTTTCGTTGTTAGGAAGTGCCTTGTATATTATTCTAACATACAGTAAAAGTATTTCATATCATTTCCCGTCATTTTCAGTACGTTCTTGTCCCCACCAGTAAGGCATGAGTTCTCCCAAAGTAATCGTTTCGCGTTTTTCAAAATCCAACATAAACTCTAGATGACGATTCTCAGGATTCAACTCCATTAAAAATTCTCTACACGCCCCACAAGGCATACCAGAACCTCCTCCATAGGGTGGTTTATCACGAAAAGCCAACACTCGTTTCATTTTTGTCTGTCCAGAATACTGATACATATTAAAAGCTGCTGCCCTTTCAGCGCAGAGATGAAAAACAACACAGGTTCCTTCAAAGCAAAAGCCAGTATAAATCTTTCCATCCTCTGCTTCAATAGCTGCTACAACATGATTAGCGTACACAAAGGGCGATACCTCATGCGGATTATAGAGCTTCTTGGCTTCTTCATACATTTTTTCCCAAATATCCATTCTAATCCTCTTTCTTTACCAATTTCACTACAGCCTCGGTCCTGGCTGTGTGTGGAAACATATCCACAGATTGAATATAATGAACATCGTAGACTTTACTCAATTGTATCAAATCTCTAGCTAGAGTAGAGACATTACAGGAGACATAAACCATTTTCTTTGGTGCATAACGAACAATCGTTCCAAGCAGCTTATCATCTAAGCCAGTCCGTGGCGGATCCACAATCAAGGCATCTGCTCGATAGCCTTCCTTGTACCAGCGAGGAATAATGCTTTCAGCAGTCCCAGCTTCATAATGAGCATTGTCAAAGCCCATCTTCTTGGCATTTCGCTTAGCATCCTCAATAGCTTCTGGTATAATATCCATGCCACGAAGAGACTTTACTTTTTTAGCAAAAGCAAAGCCAATCGTTCCCACACCACAATAAGCATCAATCAGGCAATCCTTTGAATCGACATCCAGAGCCTTAACTGCTTCACTGTAAAGCACCTCTGTTTGCTCTGGATTGAGCTGGTAAAAAGCCCTAGGCGATAAGGAAAACTCGTAATCCAAAACACCTTCCTGAATGGTTTCTTTCCCCCAGATAATCTCCGTCCTATCTCCATAGATTTCACTTGATTTTGTCGTATGGTAATTGACCGCCACTGTTTCCAACTCTGGAAATTCTGCTGACAAATCGCGAATGACAGGAGAGAAGTCCAACTTCTTTCCCGTAACAAAAATCATCTGCACCTGTCCCGTTTTTCGAGCCCTGCGAATCATAACCGTCCGAACGCCGGCATTTTTTCGCTCATCATAAATAGGAAAATTGTACTTCCCCAAAAGGAGGGCCACTTTATTGATAATTCTCTGCGTTACCTTATCTTGAACCAGACAGTTTTTCAAAGAAATCAGATAATGAGAATTCTGCGCATAAAGACCCGCTTTTACATCTCCCTTAAATTTCCGTGTTTGAAACTGCAACTTCGCTCGATAATATTGAGGTTCTTGCATACCAATCGTTGGACGAATCTCGTAGTTTTCATAACCTTGAGGTGCAAATTTTTTCAAAGCCTGCCGCAGCAGATCTGTCTTAAATTCTAACTGTTTGTCATAATGCAAGTGCATAATCTGGCAGCCCCCGCATTTTTCATAAATCTCACAAGGAGGCTCTACTCGATACTTAGAGCGTTTGTTAATCGTCAACAGTTTTGCTTCGACAAAATTACGCTTAACCGTCGTGATTTGACAAAAAATATCCTCACCTTTTAAAGCACCTGGTACAAAGACCAATGTCTTTTTATAAAATCCAATCCCTTCCCCGTTGATTCCCATTTTTTTGATTTTCAAGGGGATTTTTTGTTTTACTTTCAGATTCATAAGCCTATCTTACCATATTTTGAGGTATAATAGAATCATGAAAATTACAAAAATTGAAAAGAAAAAGCGGCTTTATCTCTTAGAGCTGGATGAGACGGAAAAACTGTATATCACCGAAGATACCATTGTTCATTTTATGTTATCAAAAGGCATGAACATTACTAAGCAAGAGCTGAAAGAAATCCAAGAATATGCTCAATTTTCTTATGGAAAAAATCTGGCATTGTATCATCTTTCTTTCAAGCAGCGTACTGTAAAGGAAGTCAATGATTATTTGCGCAAGCACGACATGGAAGAGGAAACGATTGTTCATGTTATTAACAGCTTAAAAAAGGACAACTGGCTAGATGATTCCAAATATGTCCATGCTATTATCAATGCTAACCTCTTATCTGGAGACAAAGGTGCGTATGCACTCAAGCAAAAGTTAATGCAAAAAGGAATTGCTGCTTCTATCATTGATGATGAGCTAGGTCAACATGATTTTACAAATCTAGCAGAAACAGTTGCTCAAAAATTACTCAAAAAATATCAAGGGAAGCTTCCAGAAAAAGCGCTTCACGATAAAATCTTACAACAGCTCATCAATAAAGGCTTTTCCTATACCGAAGCTAAGGCAGCTTATCAAAGCCTTACCATAGAAAACGATGACGAAAAACAACAAGAATTGCTTTACAAAGAATTAGACAAACAATACCGCAAGTATTCCCAAAAATACGACGGCTATGATTTAAAGCAGCGCCTTACTCAAGCACTCGCACGCAAAGGCTATGATTTCTCCGATATTGCGAGCGCTCTCAAAGAATATCTACAAAAAATGTAAGGTTTATTTATGTTTTTTCATGAAAATATGTTACAATAAAAGCGATAACCTGATAAATTGTAGAAAGTTGGTAGATGATGAAGCTTCCAAAAGAAGGCGACTTTATTACAATTCAAAGTTATAAGCATAATGGAAGTCTGCACCGCACTTGGCGCGACACCATGGTACTAAAAACAACAGAAAACGCCATTATTGGTGTCAACGACCATACCTTGGTCACAGAAAGTGACGGGCGGCGTTGGGTGACACGTGAGCCAGCTATTGTCTATTTTCATAAAAAATATTGGTTTAACATTATCGCTATGATCCGCGAAAATGGGATTTCCTACTATTGCAATCTAGCCAGCCCCTATTATCTTGATGCAGAAGCATTAAAATACATAGATTATGATTTAGATGTCAAAGTCTTCACCAATGGTGAAAAGCGATTGCTGGATGTGGATGAATACGAGCGCCACAAGCGGCAAATGAACTATTCCAATGATTTAGATTACATTCTCAAGGAGAATGTGAAAATCTTAGTAGACTGGATTAATAATGAGCGTGGACCTTTTTCACAAGCCTATGTCAATATTTGGTACAAACGTTATGTAGAGCTAAAGAATCGCTAAAGTTGCCAAGGGACCTCTGGTCCTTTTTGATTTTCAAAGAACAATTTCTTGCAATTCAAGCTTATTTTATGTATCATATAGAAAATCCTTTGATGAATGAGCACAGAAAGGAAGAAACAATGGCTTTTACAAATACACGTGGACGTTATGCCAGCTTTGGCGTTGTAACAAGTTTGCCAGATGACATTATTGATTCTTTCTGGTACATCATTGATAATTTTTTAAAAGGTGTGTTTGAATTAGATGAACTTCTTCGATTTGAACTCATCAACCATCAAGGAAAATTAACATTTCGATTTTCCGAAGCAAGTCTGTCAACTACTGTCTCTTTTGATTTTAATGACGCTTTCGATCCATTTTTTCCACGAGAAATCTTTGTGACTGACAATAATGGTAAAGAAACTATTATGCTGCCAGATGAGTATACCTTGATGTAATGGTATATTAAGTAGAGCATATGTGATGATACAACCACTCCTTAATGTACGAAAACACATAAAAGCCCTCATAGAACCATTCTATTGAGGGCTTTATATTGAGTATTTAAAGTCTGCTTTGATGCTTATTCATCAGTTTCTTCTTTTGATTGATTCAGAAAATCCATTGCTTCCTTGGTCCAAGTCGGCAAACTTTTGGCGAGTGGTGCAAAACCAATCTTGTAACGGTCATTTGAAAAGCGATGGCGTTTAGGCAAATGATGCTTCTCTTCTTCCAGAGTTCTCATTGACAAACTAGCCTTGCCCGAAAATTCATCATAGTCCATCACCTGCACCAATACTTGATCGTCGACATGCAGAATTTCATGGATATTTTCGATATATCCTGTCCGAATTTCTGAGATATGAATCAATCCCATGTCACCCGTTTCTAGTTCCACAAAAGCACCATAAGGCTGAATACCGGTAATTCGGCCTTTTAGTTTTTCACCAATTTTCATCTCAATCCTCAACTTTAATGGTTTCAATCACAACATCTTCCAGTGGTTTATCCATTGCACCAGTTTCAACTGCCGCAATCTTATCTAACACTTGATAAGAAGCTTCGTCTAGCAATTGACCAAACACAGTATGCCTGCGATCCAAATGCGGCGTTCCACCTTTGCTTGCATAGATTTCAGCAATCGGTGCTGGCCAACCACCCCGTTCCAATTCCTTTTGTGCATAAGGAATCTTGCTATTTTGCACGATGAAAAATTGACTGCCATTTGTATTTGGACCAGCATTAGCCATTGAGAGTGCTCCACGGATATTATACAATTCTGGTGAAAATTCATCTTCAAACTTTTCACCATAAATGGATTCGCCACCCATGCCCGTACCAGTTGGGTCACCACCTTGAATCATGAAATCCTTGATAATGCGGTGGAAAATCACGCCATCATAGTAGCCATCCTTTGACAAAGCGATAAAATTCGCTACTGTCTTCGGCGCTTGCTCTGGAAATAGTTGAATTTTCAAATCTCCGTGGTTGGTTTTAATAGTCGCTTTCGGACCTTCTGTTTTTTCAATCGTCACTTGCGGAAAATGCAATTCTTTTTCTACCATTCCTAACTCCTCTAAGGCATAAAAAATGCCGTCTTCTTCTACTGTTTTTGTCACAAAGTCAGCCTTTGCTTTGATCTTTTCATGGGAAATCCCCATAGCAACGCTGATACCTGCATAATCAAACAACTCTAAGTCATTGAGTTCATCTCCAAAAACCATCACATTCTCAGGCTTCAACCCTAGATGCTCCACAACTGTCGCAACTCCAGATGCTTTTGAACCATTTGTTAGAACTACATCTGATGAATGCGGATGCCAGCGAACCAATCGTAGATGTTCTTCTAACTCTTTAGGCAATTGCAAGCTATCTCCAATATCTTCAAATGTCCACATTTGATAAACGTTGTGATCTTGATAAAAATCTGGCTGAATAGGTAAATTAGGATAAACAATATCAATGGCTTCGTCAATAAGCGGTGTTCGCGTCGAAAGCGCTGCCTCATGACTACCAACGAGGCCAAAGTCAATCCCAACTTCCTTCGTCCAAGCGATATAAGTTTCTACTAAATTTCGATCAATCGGGGTTTGCGCAATAACCTTTCCTGCTTTATCTTCAATATAGGACCCATTCAAGGTGACAAAAAAATCAGGCTGCAACGCTTTCAACTCCGGCACCACACCAAAAATTCCTCTCCCTGAAGCAATTCCCGTCAAAATTCCTTTTTCTTTTAATTGTTTAAAAACTGTTTTGATCGATTCTGGAATGTAGCCAGTTGCTTTTACTCGCAAGGTATCATCAATATCAAAAAAGACGATTTTGATCTTCTTGGATTTGTATTTTAATTTTGCGTCCATAATCTCCCTCTAGCAATTATTCTGTTTTCTATTATACCACTAAATGTCATCTTGTGGGACAAGGTGATGTTGGAAAGCATAAACAACAGCTTGTGTACGATCGCTCACTTCTAGCTTTGATAAGATATTGGACACATGTGTTTTCACTGTCTTTAAAGAAATAAATAATTCATCTGCTATGCGTTGATTTTCATAACCTTTTGCCAGTAGTCCTAAAATATCTCGCTCACGCGCAGTCAAATCTTCGTGCAATTCAATATGATTTCGATGATATTCCACTTTTTGGCTGACCTCTGTTTCAATGGCAAGTTCACCCTTAGCTACTTTTCGGACAGCTCGTAAAATATCATCAGCACTAGATGTTTTCAGCATATATCCTTTAGCACCTGCGTCTAAAACCGGATAAATTTTTTCATTATCCAAATAAGAAGTCAAAATGAGAATTTTAGCTTCAGGCCATTCTTTCAAAATAGCAAGTGTCGCTTCAATCCCACTCATTTCAGGCATAACAATGTCCATCATAATCACATCCGGACGCAACTCCAAAGCTTTTTCAACTCCTTCGCGACCATTTGAAGCTTCTGCCACTACATCCACATCGTCTTGTAAATCCAAATAACCTTTCAAGCCAAGTCGTACCATTTCATGGTCATCTACTAATAAAATATGCATCCTAAACTCCTTTCAATAAAGGTACACGAATGTCAATCACTACTCCTTGTTTAGGAGCCGTTAAAATCTGAATCGTTCCTGCCATATCGTTTACTCTTTCTTCTATATTTTTCAAACCATAACTCAATTCATCAGACGAAGTGTGCTCAAAGCCAATCCCATCATCTATCATCTTTAACTGCAATTCGTACGGTGTTTGATATAGATAAACATCTAAATGATTTGCATTGGCATGGCGAAGCGTATTACTGATAATTTCCTGAGCAATTCTAAAAATATGCTCCTCAATCTGTTTCGGTAATTTTTGCACATCATGATGAAAGCTCACCTCAATATCGCTTTTATCTGATAGCTCTTTCAAGATGAGATTCAGCCCTTCAACCAAGCTTTTTCCTTCCAACTCTGTCGGTCTCAAATGTAGAAGCAAGATACGCAAATCACGCTGAGCTGTATTTAAAATTCCTGATACGCCAATCAATTGTTTTGATAATGCATCTGTATCTAAATTCTCCACTTGGCCTGTCACACCTGACAAAATCATATTGGCAGCAAAAAGCTCTTGACTGACCGTATCATGCAAGTCACGCGCCATTCGCTTGCGCTCTTTCTCAATAATCGTCTCCTCATTTTGCAAGGCACGGTTCTCTGACTTTTGCAGATTTTCTGTCAAATGAGTTAATTTCTCTGAAATCTGCCGAAAAGAGATATCAATTTCAGGATGATGAATTTCTTGCAATTCTCGACCTTCTAAAACATTTTTTAGATTTGTCTGAATGGCAGATAAAGTGACCATTTGAATCACTTTAACACCTAAAATCATCAGCATCGTCAGAGATAAAGTCAGTACAATCACAAAGAAACTGAACTTTTCCAACCGCTCTACATTACTAAAAATCAGTTGCCAATCAAAATTAAATAGGCTAAAAATATAATGAATAATGATTCCTAAAATGAGTAGGGAATAAAAGCTAATCAAGAGATAGTAGACTTTTTTCATTTGCGAACCACCTCAACATTTCCTAAAAACGTTGACAGGACAATTTTGACGCTTTTATGTGCTCGCTTGAAGTCTGGTGTCGTTAGGCTGATACTTTCATTTCGCAATTCATAAACAGGTTGATCTAAAAACTGCAATTCACCATATAAATTATTCACTTTCAGGCTGACTGCCACATCAACTGGCACGATGATTTTTGTATTTCCGAAAAATTTTCGCAAAATAATCACATTGTCATGGTTTGTGATAATGACTTGTTCCAAATGAATCGTATCTTTACCCATAAGACGGAAAAGATTGATGTCATCAAATCGACAGGTATCTGATGAGCCAAAATGATGAAGATTTCCCAACCATTGATTTTTTTCACGTTTTTGTTCTACTGCATCATCAAAGATGAGATTCGTCACTCCATTTTCCTTATAAATGTAAGGATAAGCCACAATCATGCCATAAATGACCGCAAAGAGCAAGGCAGCAATAACATAAGGATTGAGCATAATAATGAAAAAGAGCAGTATGGTAGAGGTTACTAGCAGAAAATTTCCTCTTTGTTTTCCAAAATAATAATAGAGCAATAACAAGAAGAGCACCAAAAAAAGAATAACACGTGAAAAATGACCAGACAAAATGGTCACTAATGCAAATGTTAATAGAATAGATTCAACAAAGATAAAAAATTGGATCTTTCTCATAGCCTCGATACCTTTCTTACTCTATTGTATCAAAAACTTACAAAAATTCCTCCGGCTAAGGTATGAAAAGAAGGGAGTGAACTGGAAGAAAATATTTTCAAGTTCTAGTTTGTAGTCCTAGAAGCTAACATTTTTATTTACAATATACTGGATAAACTTGATTGAGCAAAAACAATGCTTATCAATGATGTAAAACGAGTGCAAAAAAAGAGTGAGGGAAAATCGGTTTAACAAAACTACGATTTTATCCTCTCTCTTTTTTAATTACTTGCACTAGCACTTGTGTCTGGTGTTTTTGAGCTGCTTCCATCATTACCACTAGTTGACGAACTGCTAGAGGATGGGCTAGTTTTATCTGAGCTGCTATCAGATTGTGAACTACTTTCAGATGTTGAAGAATCTTCGGTTTTTGGCTCATATACATATAAGACAATGCGATCACTCTTCAAATTCAAAGACTGACCAGCTTCTGGGGCTTGTCTGATAATCGTATTTGCCTGTGTACCCGCTGGAGCTGTTGTAACCGTACGTTTTTCAATATTCGCACCTTGAATACCAATCACTTCCGTCAAATTATTATAAGCAAATTCATAGGTTGAACCGATATAGCTTGGCATCGTGACACTTGAAACGGACTTCGCTACTTTTAACGTAATACGGGTCTTTGAAGTCAAATCATAAGTGCTGCCTGCTGCTGGTGTTTGATCAACAACTGTTCCTGCCGCATACTCACTACTTTCAACTTCTTCTGTTTTAATTAAGCCTTTTGAAACCTTGTATTTTTGTACCAGATTGTTGATGGCATCTGCTCTTTTCTGACCTTTATAATCTTCCATAATAAAAGTTTTAGTCCCTTTTGAGACAATCAGATCCACCGTACTGCCCTCACGACGTTGCGTTCCCGCTTCTGGATTGGTGCGAATGACTGAGTCTTTTTTAACAGAATCACTGTATTCGTCTTTTTCCTTGCCAACTTTCAAACCTGCAGTTTCAATTGCAGAACGAGCTTGGGCAATAGTTTTTCCAGTAACATCTGGAATTTTTACATTTGATGGACTCAAATAGACCAAAGCCACCAGAGCTACGATGACTAAAACCACCGCTGATAACAAAACTTTATAGCGCGTTCTTAAACGGCGCTTCTTTTTTGCTTTTGGCGTAGGCGTAGGCTTACTACTGACTGCTTCTTTTGTAGGAGTAGGTGTTGACTTCGTCGCAGAAGTCAAGGTATTTTGTGATACTTTCGGCAGTGTCTTTGTGTCTGCTTTAGCAGTGTCATCAAAAACTAGTTTTTTCTCATTTCGACGGTCAGCAGATAAGCAGCTTGATAAATCCACATACATTTCTGCAACTGACTGATAACGATCCGTCAATTTTTTTGCCGTTGCCTTGATGACTACATTTTCCAATGCTTGTGGAACGTTTGGATTTTCAGCAATCACAGAAGGAAGAGGCTTTTGGAAATGCTGTAGGGCAATCGTAACAGCACTATCTCCATCATAAGGGATATGTCCTGTCAGCATTTCATAGAAAATAATCCCCATGGCATAAATATCGCTCTGAACGGTCGCTTTTGAACCACGCGCCTGTTCTGGTGACAAATAATGTACAGACCCCAGCATAGAGTTGGTTTGCGTTAAGCTCGTTTCTGCAAAAGCTACCGCAATTCCAAAGTCAGTGACTTTTGCATCGCCATCTGGAGTTAAAAGGACATTTTGAGGTTTCAAATCACGGTGAACAATCCCGTGCGTGTGTGCCAAACGCATCGCCAAAAGGATTTGTCCCATGATTCGAACCGCTTCTTCATTAGACAAAGGAGCATGCTCTTTGATATAGCGCTTTAAGTCGAGTCCAGCCACATATTCCATTGCTAGATATTGCTGACCTTCTTCTTCTCCAATGTCGGTAATCCGAACAATATGAGGATGATCCAAGTCTGCCATAGCTCGCGCCTCTCTTTGAAAACGCGCCACAGCAATCGGATCCGTCTGATAATTCGTTCTTAGGACTTTAACCGCGACTTCTTCCCCGTCTAAAATCAAATCTTTGGCCAAGTAAACATCTGCCATGCCACCTCGACCAATTTGCTTGATGATTTTATATCGTCCGGCAAATATCTTGCCGACTTGAATCATTCTGCGTCCTCCTTATGATAATGAACTAGGGCAACTGTAATATTGTCCAGACCGCCTGCATTATTTGCAAAACGAATCAAGGTTTCTGCCTTTTCTGAAAGAGCAATATCGCTTGTCATAATGTCATAAATTTCACTTTCTGAAATCATATTGGACAAACCATCGCTATTTAAAACAATGTAATCATCGTCCTCTAGACTAATCATACCAACATCAGGCTGCACTTCACCTCTTTGGCCGATTGATTGCGTGATGATGTTGCGTTGTGGATGACGCTCTGCCTCCTCAGGCGTAATTTGTCCCGCCTTAAGCAATTCATTTACCAAAGAATGGTCGCTCGTCAACTGACGATAACTTTCACCGCGCACTAAACCAATACGAGAATCCCCTACATGGGCATAAATTGCTTGATTACCAATAATCGCTAAGGCTTCAAGCGTCGTTCCCATGCCTTTATATTCTTCATCTTGACCAAATTGATGAACTTTTTGATTTTCTGTTTCGAGATGTTCTGCGAACCACTCACGAACGCCGTTAATGGAATCAATTTGAGTATCCACCCAAGCGGCACCGAGGTCTGTTACTGCCATTTCACTAGCAATGTTACCGGCACGGTGACCTCCCATACCATCTGCTAAAAGAACCATTGTCATACCGGCACGATTAACAAATTGATTGGCATAATCTTGATTATTTGTACGCTTCTGACCAACATCTGTTAATAATGAAATTTCCATACTGTCAGTTTCCTCCTGTTAGGATATTCGTTTGAATTGACTGATGAAAAATCCGTCACTTCCATATAATTCTGGCGTAATTAAAATACAGCCATCTTTTAGAATATCCTGTCTATTATGTTCTAGTTTTACCTGTTTAAAATTTGGATGAGCTGCCAAAAACTGCTCAACAACTTGAAAATTTTCTTGCGAAACAATCGTACAGGTACTGTAAGTTATTATACCACCTTTTCGCAAGCTTTGACAAACACTATCCAGTATCTCAAGCTGAATTTTTTGCAACGAGGCAAAATCTGCATTTTCTTTATTGTATTTAATATCTGGTTTCCGTCGGATTAGACCAATTCCTGAACACGGCGCATCTACTAAAATTTTATCAAAGGCGTCTGCTCCAAAAGTTTCAAAAACCTTTCTCGCATCTAGCTTTTTCGTAATCACTTTATCTGCCACACCTAAGCGCTGTGCATTTTCTTTTATCAGAGCCAACTTATGCTCATAGAGATCTAATGCCGTGACCTGTCCTGTCGTTAAGTAAGAAGCAATGTGCATGGTTTTACCACCGGGTGCACTGCATGCGTCTAACACTTTTTCATCGCCGCGCAATTCAAGAGTTGGCGCGACCAATTGGCTAGATTCGTCTTGAATAGTAATAGCACCTTCTTCAAACAAGGCATGCCCTGCAAAATGACCGTGGCTTTTCACCAACGCACTCGGAGCTAATAGCGAATCTTCTGCCTGCAACAGTTGTTTTAATTCTTCTTTACGGCTTAGGTCCACTACTCGAACGCTGGCTTTATTTCGAAGAAATAAACTCTCGAAAATAGCTAGAGCTCGTTTTTCACCGTACTCTTCAATCAGCACTTTAACCAGCCAAACTGGCAGAGAATACTGAATAGAATAGCGTTTGTTTTTACGTTTAATACTGCCTATATCTGCCACACCGTCCCGCAATAGTCTTCGCAGCACTGCATTGACGAACTTTTCGCTTCCCTTTTTTCGTGCCTTTGCCAGCTCTACCGCTTCATTGACGACCGCATGCGCTGGAATTTTATCAAGATACTGTATTTGATACAAACTCATCAACAAAAGAATATAAAGCCAGGAATCCAACTTATCTCGATTTTCAATAACATGAGACAAATACCATTCTAAAGTGATTTTACGTGCAACGGTACCATATACAATTTCTGTTACAAGTCCTTTGTCTGCAGAACTTAAAGGCACTCCTAACAAAGCCTGATTGAGAGCAATATTGGAATAAGCTCCTTCTGAAAAAACTGCTTCTAAAACTGCAAGAGCCGTTTGCCGCGCTGTTTTTATTTTATTGACCAAAGAAATCACCTACTGATAATTGCCGTCCCAGACCATTCAGAAAATCAATGATAGTCATTTTGGGCTTTCCAGCTGGCTGTACTGTTTGAAGAGAAAGTGCACCTTCACCAGTTGCCACAATCAATTCTTTTTTTCCGATAACAAGGATTTCTCCAGCTTGTCCTAAGCCCTCTACTGGAGTAGCTTCGTAAATTTTAAAACGTTCTCCATTTAAAAGCGTATGCGCTACAGGCCACGGATACATGCCTCGAATCTGATTAAAAAGTTGTCGATTGGTCTTGGTCCAATCAATTCTCTCCTCTTCTGGTGAAATATTTGGTGAAAAGGTAACTTGATTTTTGTCTTGCGGAACTGGTTTTAAATCTCCAGCTAGATAACTAGGCAAGCTCTCAAGTAGCAAATCACGTCCGACCAACGCTAACTTTTCAAACATCGTCCCAACATTGTCTGTTTCCTCAATAGGAATCGCTCGACGCGCAATCATATCACCCGCATCCATCTCTTTGACCATTTCCATAATAGTCACACCGGCTTCTTTGTCACCATTGATAATGGCGTAGTGAATGGGAGCTCCTCCGCGATATTTTGGTAACAACGAAGCATGCACATTGACGGAAAAATTGACCGAATCTAGCAATTTGCTTGGTAAAAATTGACCGAAAGCTGCTGTGACGATACCATCAGCGTTTAAATTCATCAAACTATCTAATTCAGCACTTTTAGACAATTTCTCTGGCTGATAGATTGGTAAGCCATAGTCTAAAGCCAGTTCTTTAACAGGCGTCATGCGGATTTCTTTTTTGCGTCCTACTGCGCGATCTGGCTGTGTAACTACTGCCAAAATCTCGTACTGTTTGCTTTCCAGCAATCCTTTGAGTACCGTTGCAGAAAAATCCGGCGTTCCCATAAAAATAATGTTTGTCATGGTTTCCTCATATTCTTTTTTACTATTATATCAGAAGAAGTCGTGTATTTCTTTAAAAAAGGCTAAAATAAGGCTACATAAAACTTTGTGGTTCATGGTCTATGCTTAAACGTAAGTCCTTATTGTCCTTTTCTTGTGTCCAATCCAAAATCTGATTCAACACATCTTGCAAATGCTCCTCAAAACGGTATTTAATAATCAATTGATAGTGATAGAGGTTGTGAGTGCGGGCAATCGGCTTAGGAGTTGGTCCTAATATCTGAGCCTTCTCTGACAGAGCAGAACGTATCATATTCAGCACTGTATATGACTTTTTAACAACCTCTGCTTCTATTTTATGAGACAAGGTAAGCCCCACCGTAAAATAATAAGGTGGATAGGCCAACTGCTTTCTAATACTCATTTCATAAGCATAAAAGCCCTCATAATCCTGATTTTTCGCAAAAGTAATCGCATAATGGTTCGGATTGTAACTTTGAATAATCACATGACCTTCCTTTTCAGCTCGTCCTGCACGCCCAGCAACCTGAGTTAAGAGTTGAAAGGTGCGCTCAGATGAACGAAAATCTGGCAAATTCAAAGCCGTATCCGCATTGAGCACTCCCACGAGAGTAACATTTGGAAAATCCAGACCCTTTGCAATCATCTGGGTTCCCAGCAAAATATCTGCCTGTCCGTCTCCAAACTCTTTGAGAATTTGTTCATGACTGCCCTTTTTCCGAGTAGTATCAATATCCATTCTCAAAATACGAGCCTGCGGAAAGGCTTCTGCTAATTCATCATAGGCTTTTTGCGTCCCAGTCCCATAGTAACGAATGCTCCTGCTGGAGCAATTCGGGCAACTATGAGGAATCCCTTTTGAGAAACCACAATAGTGACAATTCATGCTTTTGGTATCCATGTGCAAGGTCAAGGAAATATCACAATTTGGACAGGTATCAACCGTTCCACATTCACGACACATGACAAAACTAGAATAGCCCCGTCGATTCAACATTAGGACAACCTGCTCTTTTCTATCTAGCTTATCTTGAATGGCTTCTAACAAAACAGGCGTGAAATTACTAGCTTCATTTTGCCCAATATAATCACGAAAATCCACAATTTCCACTTCAGGAATCTGAGCTTGCGGATTTGCTCGCTTGGTCAGTTGCAAAAAGTGATACACACCTTTGCCAGCCCGCGCTCTGCTTTCTAAACTCGGCGTCGCCGACCCCAACACCAGAATGGCTTGATTGTACTTTGCACGTAGTAAAGCGACATCTCGTGCATGATAGCGTGGATTGGAGTCTTGCTTGTAACTCGCTTCATGTTCCTCATCAATGATAATTGCACCAATATTTTTTAAAGGAGCAAAAATAGCAGAACGAGCACCAACAACCACTTGTGCTGCTCCTCGCTCAACTTTGCGCCATTCATCATACCTTTCCCCATTTGAAAGACCTGAGTGAAGAATGGCTACTTTCTTTCCAAAACGCGAAATGAAGCGGTTTGTAACTTGTGGTGTCAAGGAAATTTCAGGCACTAACATAATGGCTGTCTTGCCACGGCTGAGCGCCTCTTGAATGACCTGCAAATAAACCTCTGTCTTACCACTACCTGTCACTCCTTCTAGCAGAAATGGCTTACCACCCTGCCCAATCTGCTGCGTGATAGCTTGAACCGCAGCTTCCTGCTCTTCATTTAGCACCAATGCAGAATCTGTTGCAACATTTTCAAAATAAGCCTCAGAACGACTAACTTCTTTTTCGATGATTTGTACAGCCTCTTGCTCCACAAAATAATGAATGACCTCTCTTGAAAAATGCTCTTTCAAATCCGCCAAACGGTACATGTCAGTCTGACCTTGCAAAACGTCTCGCAAGGCTTGCTTTTTTTTCGCCCGTTGGGGAATGACTAGCTGCTCCAAAATTTCTTGATTAACTTGATACCATTTTTCTGTTTTAATATGCTTTTGATCTATCGCTTGGTATTCTACCTGAATCGCCCCTTGCCGTGTCAAACGCATTACCTTAGCTTGCAGCTCTTTATCAAGCGATGAGAAATGCTGCTGATCTGCATTGCCAAAAATGAGCAGTCGATCTTCTTTATTCAAAGAAGGTTGCGCATGAAGAATCTTATCATAGCTAGAATTCAAAAATCCCGGCAACATAGCTTTTAAAATTGAAATTTTGTAAGAAAAGACAGATTTTCTCAATTCTTCTGCCAACCACAGCTGCTCCTCATTTAAAACTGGCGTAAAGTCCAAAACCTCTGCAATCTCTTTCAATTCTGGTGTCGTTTCTTCTGTCAGCTCTACGACAATCCCCTGAATCAAGCGATTGGCTTTCCCAAAAGGCACATGCACACGCATACCAACTTCTAGCATAGTTGAAAATTCTTTCGGAACCGTATAACTGTAAGGTTTATCAGTCTGCATTAAAGGGACATCCACAATGACTTTTGCAAGTTGCACATTCTCACCACCTCTCACTTCTCATTAAAAGAAAAAATAAGATTGAGCTGACCCAACCTTAAATCTTTTCACCCTCTTCTTTTTCCTTCGCAATTTGTTCTTTGATTTTACGTTCTTCTTCTTCTCTGCGCAAGCGTTCTTCCTCAGCACGTCGACGAACTGCTTCTCGCTTGCCTTCAGGATCTGGGTGAATCCCGACATTGCCAGATTCGATTTCTTCTAAAGCACGAAGTGTCGATTTGACGGACTTAAACTCTTGAGTCGGAGCTGCTCCTTCTTCCAATTCATGAGCACGTTTTGCTTCAAGAATCACCAAGGAGTATTTTGAAGGCACCTTATCAAGCAAGGTGTCAATTGAAGGTTTTAACATCATAATCTTGTACCTAATTTCTAAATTCTTATCTTACTGAAAGTTGTTCTGACAACATATCTTGATAGTGACCTATAACACGTTCCACTCGGAAATGTTCAGCTTCAATGACGCGTTTGACGCGCTCAGCCGCTAACGGAACTTCATCATTGACAATCGCATAGTCATATTCGCGCATGAGAGCAATTTCTTCTCTTGCTTTGGCAATGCGTTTGGCGATTACTTCGGCACTATCTGTTCCACGTCCCACTAAGCGATCTTGCAATTCCGCCAAATCAGGTGGTGTCAAAAAGATAAAGACAGCATCTGGAACTTTTTTCTTCACCTGAAGCGCCCCTTGAACTTCAATCTCAAGGAAAACATCAATTCCTTTATCTAAGGTTTCATTCACATAGGTCAAAGGAGTTCCATAGTAGTTGCCAACATACTCTGCATACTCCAACATCTGACCTTGTCGAATCAACTCCTCAAACTCTTCTCGCGTACGGAAAAAATAGTCAATCCCGTCCACTTCACCGGGACGTTGAGCACGAGTTGTCATGGACACAGAGTATTGAAACTGATTGTCTGAGCTTTCAAAAATCTCACGTCGAACCGTTCCCTTCCCCACACCTGAGGGACCAGAAAAAACGATTAACAAGCCACGATCCGCCATCATATCTCCTTCATTGTCTTTCTATCTAGTGTAACAAAAAAGCAGTATTTTTTCAACTGCTTTTTAGCATAGGTAGATGCTTGTTTTTTGAGAAAACATTGCAAGTTACTCTTACCTGCCTAAAATTATACACTAGCTAGATAAACATTCATTCTTAGCAATATCTATTTCGCATAATCCACAGCACGCATTTCCCGAATGACCGTCACTTTGATATTGCCCGGATATTCGAGGTTGTTCTCAATCTTTTCACGCACATCATGAGCCAAAATAGTAATCTTATCGTCTTTGATTTGACCAGGGTTGACCATAATCCGAATCTCACGCCCCGCTTGTAAGGCAAAGCTATTTTTCACACCCTCAAAGCTATTGGCAATTTCTTCCAAGTCTTGCAGGCGCTTGATATAACTTTCAAGGGATTCGCTGCGAGCACCTGGACGAGCCGCACTAAGCGCATCAGCTGCTGCAACAATAACTGCAATCACACTTTCAGGTTCTACATCACCATGATGACTGGCAATTGTATTGACCACAATTGGATGTTCCTTATACTTACGAGCCAATTCTGTTCCAATCTCCACGTGGCTACCTTCCACTTCACGGTCAATAGCCTTTCCAATATCGTGAAGGAAGCCTGCACGGCGAGCTAAGTTAGCATTTTCACCGAGTTCACTCGCAATAACACCAGACAACTTAGCAACTTCAACAGAATGACGCAATACATTTTGCCCATATGACGTACGGAATTGCAAGCGTCCCATAATCTTCATCAAATCCGGATGTAAGTTTGGTGCACCGATTTCATAAGCCGCTGCTTCACCATATTCACGAATCTTATGGTCAATTTCCAGACGATTTTTCTCTACTAATTCTTCAATGCGAGCTGGGTGGATACGACCGTCTTTCAACAAGGCTTCCATTGTCATGCGTGCAATTTCACGTCGAATAGGATCAAAACCAGATAAAGTCACCACTTCTGGTGTGTCATCAATAATGACATCAATACCCGTTAAACTTTCAAAGGTTCGAATATTCCGACCTTCACGTCCAATAATGCGACCCTTCATCGTATCATCCGGCAGATGAACTGTTGAATTGGTTTGCTCCGCAACATAGTCACCTGCAATCCGTTGCATGGCTTGGACTAAAATATCCTTTGCCATTTTATCAGAACGTTCTTTGACTTCTTGCTCTGCTTCACGAATACGCGTCGCAATTTCCTTTGATAACTTATCCTCAGTCTGAGTGAGAATGATATCTCTGGCTTCAGTTTGTGAAAGTGAAGCAACACGCTCTAATTCTGCTTCTTTGTGCTGCTCCAACTCTGTCAGTTTGTTTTCACGCGCCTCAAGGTTTTTGTTTCTATCAGAAATACTTTGTTCTTTCTGCTCGAGTATTTTTTCTTTGTTGGTCAAATTGTCATCTTTACGATCAAGACTTGTCGCACGTTCTGTCAAACGACTTTCCAATTGCTTCAATTCTTGACGATCAGATTTAAATTCTGCCTCAACTTCTTCTCGATATTTTCTGGCTTCTTCTTTTGCCTCTAACAGTGCTTCTTTTTTAAGGGATTTACTTTCGCGCTTCACTTCTTTTAATAACAAATCCGCTTCGCGCTCAGCTTGTCCACGTAAATTAGTTGCTTCTTGTTCAGCATTTAAAAGAGTAAGTTCCGCAGCTTCTTTCGCAGATTTCATGCGAACTGTGATACTTACATATCCAATGACTAAACCAATGATGACGGCAAAAACACCTGCAAAAATCATTTCCATGTTTTTACCTCAAATTATTGATATTGAATTGTAAAATTCTTAATTATTTTATCATAAAAATCGATTTTTCACAAACTAAATTCTTATAAATACGTGACTGTTTTCACATTCTTTTTTGCAAATCCTTTTTCCTGACAGGCTTTGTTAAGTAGAAATTTTTTTCTTTGCTAGAGCAAAATATGGTATAATTTATTAAAAGCAAAAGGAGTTCTATTTATGGTCAAAGAAGTCATTGTTGAAAGTTTTGAGTTAGATCACACGATTGTCAAAGCCCCCTACGTACGCTTGATTGGCGAAGAGGTGGGACCTAAAGGGGACATCATTTCCAACTTTGATGTTCGTCTAGTACAGCCTAATGAAGATGCCATTCCGACCGCTGGACTTCATACGATTGAACATCTGCTAGCTAAGCTCATTCGTACTCGCATTGACGGCATGATTGATTGCTCACCTTTTGGCTGTCGGACAGGATTCCACATGATTATGTGGGGTCAGCATAGCTCAACTGAAATTGCCAAAATCATCAAGGCATCTTTAGAGGAAATTGCTGAAATAACCACTTGGGATGATGTCCCTGGTACGACTATCGAATCTTGTGGCAATTACAAAGATCACAGCCTTTTTTCCGCTAAAGAATGGTGCAAACTGATCTTAGAGAAAGGCATTTCTGATAATGCCTTCGAGCGTCATCTTGTATAAACTTAAAAATGTGTAGGAAATCTCAGATTTCCTACACGTTTTCTTTTTATTGACGAATCAAATAATCAAATGCCCCCAAAGCTGCTGTTGCTCCTGACCCCATTGAAATAATGATTTGTTTATAAGCGCTATCTGTACAATCACCTGCTGCAAAAATTCCTGGCACATTTGTTGCACCATGTTTGTCAACAATGATTTCACCACGCTCATTTAAAGCAACTGAACTATTCTTAAGCCAATCTGTATTTGGCAAAAGACCAATTTGAACAAAGACACCGCTGAGTTCAATTTTATGTTCTTCATTATTCGCACGATCGAGATAAGTAATGGCTTCAACTTGATCGGAACCATGAATTTCTTTTGTAGCTACATTGGTTAGAACCGTCACGTTTTTAAGTTGCTGTACCCTGTCTTGCAACACTTGATCAGCTTTCAAAGTTGGTAGAAATTCTAGTACATAAACATGCTCTGCCAGACCAGCTAAGTCAATTGCTGCTTCAATTCCAGAATTGCCTCCACCGATAACAGCCACTTTTTTACCTGTAAAAATAGGACCATCGCAATGTGGACAATTGGTTACACCTTTCGTCCGGAATTCTTCTTCACCAGGGACGTTGACATTTCGCCAGCGAGCACCAACAGAAAGAACGGCCGTTTTTGCTTTCAGAACTGCGCCATTTTCAAGCTCCACTTCAATCAAATCCTTTTTCTCGATGTTTTTCACACGTTGATTCTTCATGATATCAATTGGATATTTCTTGGCATGTTCTTCTACCTGCGCCATCAGCTTAGGTCCTTCTGTATAAGGAGTACCAATCATATTTTCAATACCAACGGTCTCCATCACCTGTCCACCAAAAGTTTCAACGACCATACCAGTACGAATGCCTTTACGAGCGGCATAAATCGCTGCACTGCTCCCTGCAGGTCCGCCTCCAACAACCAACACATCAAATGGTTCTTTATTGTCAAATTCCTCACTTGAAGCAGGTCCAGAAATCTTATCAAGCAGTTGCTCAACTGTCATACGACCATTTGCAAATTCTTCACCATTTAGAAAAACCGTTGGAACAGCCATAATCTTTTTGTCTTCAACTTCTTGTCTAAACATGCCTCCTTCGACCATTGTGTGGCTGATAGTTGGATTCAGCACAGTCATTGTATTCAGTGCTTGAACAACATCTGGACAATTATGGCAGGTTAGGCTAACATAAGTTTCAAAATGAAGTGGCTGCTTAATAGCTTGAATTCGTTTTATAACAGCATCTTCTACTTTTGGTGCGCGACCAGAGACTTGCAGCAAAGCTAGCACAAAAGATGTAAATTCATGCCCTAAGGGAAGTCCTGCAAACTGCACACGCCCTGCTTGCCCCACTTGTGTAACGGTAAAACTTGGCTTGCGGTTAGTCTCTATATTTTCCAGTGATAAACGTGGAGACATTGCTACAATTTCCTCTAGAAAAGCCCGCACCTGCTCAGAACGCTCATCTTGACCTAAAGAAGCTTGAAATACAACATCAGATTCTAAAAGTTCCAAGTATTGCTTCAGTTGTGCTTTAATTGTTTCATCTAAAGCCATATAAGCCTCCTTAAATTTTACCAACTAAATCAAGACTTGGAGTCAGTGTTTCAATTCCTTCTTTCCATTTAGCTGGGCAAACTTCACCTGGATGACTCCGAACATATTGTGCAGCATGGATTTTGTCAATCAAGACAGAAGCATCGCGCCCAACACCGTCTGCATTGATTTCAAGTGCCTGTACAACACCATCTGGGTCAATGATAAAAGTACCGCGTTGAGACAATCCACTTTCATCTAACACATCAAAACCAAGTGAAATAGCATGAGATGGATCGCCAATCATGATGTATTCAAGTTTTCCAATGGCATCTGAATGATCATGCCAAGCTTTATGTGTAAAATGCGTATCTGTTGAAACAGAATAAACTTCCACACCTAGTTCTTTAAGAGCTGCATACTGCTCTTGCAAGTCCTCCAACTCAGTCGGACAAACAAATGAAAAATCAGCAGGATAGAAGCAGACAACGCTCCAATGACCTTTTAAATCTTCACTAGAAACTGTGATAAATTTCCCGTTTCCAGCGTGATAAGCATCTGCTGTAAACTCGACAATTTCCTTACCAATAAGTGACATAAGATTACCTCCAAAATTAGTTTTATAATAAAATAAAAATCTTATAAGCCCATTATAGCCTATAAGATTTTTAGTGTCTAATATCTTGCTTGAAAACGTTTCCTAATAATCCAAAGCATCTGCGTAACCCGCGCCATTTCCTACAAAATAACCCGTTTTACAGTTAATACTAAAGAGGTAGGTTCCGTCTGTTCTAAATAAATTGTAATAACCATTTCCGTTGATAATATTCACACGTTCAAGAATATAATTATCTCCTGTGAAATAGCCACGTTCCCGTGAGGTTGCTAAGATTTTTTCTAACACACCAGGATTGAAATTCCAAGCTGGATTATTACTGTCGTTAATTTTAGTTTGGTCGTATGGTACTCGACTTAAATGACGCTGTAAATTCGTGCCTGACGCTGGTGCTGCTGGAGCAGTTGTTTGCGCTGGTACAGAAGCTGGTTGTTCTGCTACAGGTGGTTGAGCGGAGCTTTGTGACGGTGCAACAGTTGCGGCTTCTTCTGTCTGAGGAGCTGGCGTTACTACTTGCTGGCTCTTGCCTAAGCTAATCGCAGATTTCAACACCTTATCCAAGTCCGTATTTCCAGTTGTGACATCTGTAAATTTAGCATCAGCCTTAACCTTTGCTTTAGTATCCAAAACACCATCTGTAATAGCTGCTGAAGTGAATTGCGCATTCACATTTTGAACAGCCTCAACTTGTTTGACCAAGCTATCGTATTTTGCTTTGGCAACATTGTACTCGTTGGTGTTTTTTAATTTTTCCAATGCTGCTTTTAGTTTGTTTAAGTTTCCGAAACTGCTGTTTTTCAAAGCCAATTTATTGGCATCTGTAAAGAATGAATCATAAAGGCTGTTGAAAGCTTTCAAATTCTTATTTTCAGAGCTAGAAGTGGTAGAAGATTTACTTGTTTGGCTCGTTGAAGTTGTGGTTGTTTTCGCTTGCTTTTTGTTCAAAGACAGATAAGCTGTTCCGCCGATTAAAGCCAGTAAAATAACACTCGCTGCAGAATAGAGGACTTTCTTATTTTTATAAAATGGAACTTTCTCCGTTTCCATTTCTTCATCTAACGCTGTAAAAGTCGGATAGCTTTCCGTTGACTCAGTTGAACTCACAGGAATATCATCCATTTCAGGCTGAATTGGTTCCATTATTTTTGTCTCAGCCTCTAACTCCTCTGGAGTTTGTGTACTGTTTTCTTCTGAAGTTTCTTGCGGTTCCGCTTCGCTGGCTGCAAGTGCAGCTACTGTTTCATCAAAGGCAGACTCCTCAGACGCTACCTCTGCAGATTCTAGGGGGGCTTCCTCTTGAACCTCATCGTGCATCTCCTGGATAAATTCTGCCAAGTCTAACTGGCTCAGTTGTTCTTGATCTTCTGCTTCAGACATTTCTTCTGCAGGTTGAGCCGAAAATTTTCCTGCTTCAATTTCTTGACGGTGCTGTTTAATGTATTTATCCAGCACATTATCCTCTTCCGTCACCCCTGCTTCAAGTTCTTCGCTTTTTCGAGCAGCTTGACCAACTGTCATTTCTTTAGCTGTTTCAAAATCAAGAATTGATTCTTTTTCTTCTTGTTCTGGCAAATGTTTTTCGTCTTTACTCACGGCAAATCCTTTCTAATCTATTTGGCGTTTGACTCTCTGACCAAAATATTGGTACAAATCAACTTTTAAAGTCCCGTTATAGAGTTTTCGTTTTTTATCGGCTTGACTGCCAAATTTTGCTTCAAACGCTTCATCACTCGTCAAGATAAACTTGCTCCACGTTTTTAGTGGTGCAAAAGTCTGCCCCATTTCTTGATAAAGCTTGGTTACAGAATCATCATCCAGCAATCTCTCTCCATAAGGGGGATTGGAAACAATGACACCATTTATCTTGTCGGTATGCAAATCCTGCAAGCGCATTTGCTTGAAAAGAATCTGCTCAGGAACACCTGCTTCTTCGGCATTTCGTTTGGCAATCTCCACCATACGTGCATCAATATCAGTTCCTAAAATATCAAGCTGAATGTCTTGCTTAATCTGTCCTAAAGCTCTAGCACGAACACGCCCAACCAAGTCTGAGTCAACCCAATTCCATTCTTCAAACGCAAAATGGCGATGAAGCCCCGGCGCCATATTCATGCCAATCATAGCTGCTTCAATACAGAAAGTTCCTGAACCACAGGTCGGATCAACCAAGGGCTTATCTGGATACCAATTGGATAAGAGCAGAATCGCAGCCGCCATATTTTCTTTAATCGGTGCGCCACCTTTTTCAGCCCGATAGCCACGTTTAAAGAGACTAGAGCCTGTCGTATCGATTAAAACAGTTGCCACGTCTTTCAAAATAGAAACTTCAATCTTGAACTCAGCTCCATTTTCCATTAGGGGAACACCCTCTGGTCGAGCATAGTGCTTTTGCAACTTTTTGACTACTGCTTTTTTAGAAATAGCTTGCACACTTGGTTCATTGTGAAGTTTTGATTTGACACATTTTGCCTTGGCAATTGGAAATTTTGCTCCAAGCGGTAAATAGTTTTCCCAATCCAAAGCAAAAACACTCTGGAATAATTCCTCAAAGGTCTTAGCCGGAAAACTGCCAACAACAATCTTAATGCGGTCTGCTGCACGCAACCAGAGATTAGTTTCAATAATGGTTTCAACAGTTCCGTCAAAACGCACGCGCCCATTTTCCACTTGACATTCTAAGCCAAGATTTCTGATTTCACGACCAACCACAGCCTCTAAACCAGCCGCAGCAGTCGCAATCAACTTAAATTTTGTTTTCATTCGTCCTCTCAAAATAAAAGCTAGCATAATACGCTAGCTAAACCTATATGCAACTTTCTATAAGCCATGTTTTGTTCCAGAAATAACTAGGTATCATTTCCTTCGATAATCATCTGTCTACTGTTTCCAGTCAGAATGCTGCGTTCGTTTCCACGCATTCCGTGCCCCGACCAAAGTTTGGGTTGCTAGCTTGAGGGGTTTACCGCGTTCCACTTCTTGTGTTTCCACAAAAACTACGTCACTGTGGCACTTTCAGACCTATTTTGACTTATCAAAGACTTAGCCATTTCAGTCGCCGTAACGGATACTTCCGTCCCTAGGCTTATTGTTTCACCTAGCACAAACACTACGGGCATCACAGCCCGTGCTAGCATGGACTTTCCTCATGAAAATAAAATATTCTCACGCGATTATCCAAAAATTGCACATTACTTATTAAATTTCGTTATTTAAGATTTGCTTGCCGAATACTTCTTTTTCCAAACGATTTAAACGTTTTAAAATATCAAAATTTGTCAGCGTAGCAGATGCCACTTGAGGGGTTTCCATGATAGATTGCGTCAAAGGGGAAGTTGCCGCCTCATTTGACTTTTTAGCGAGTTCTGCTTTCAAACGAGCATTTTCTTCACGCAGTTCCTTTACCAAAGCAGCATACGTTTCGTAATCTTTAATGACATCATCTAAAAATTCGTCCACTTCAACCTTGCTATATCCACGGACGCCAACTTTAAAATCTTGATCAAAAATATCTTTCGGTGTGTAAATAATACTAGCCATTTCTCTCTCCATTCTCGTTCATTACTTTAATTATATAAAAAATGAGCCGCAAAAATCAAGGTTAAACATCTAATTTTCGGAAAAATTTTCTGCGACCTCATTCAAGTCATCAAATGTTAATTGTTTGATAAAATATTGTTCTTGTTTCTTCATCATTTGGTAAAGATACTTTAAATTTGTTTCATTTTCTTCATCGTAAAAAATATAAGCCCCGTCTGTATTACTGAGTAGAAAGTGATTGTAATCACGAAATTGGCTGGGATTTTCATAATGAGGATAGGCGTATTTAACAAAATCCACCTGTTTAAAACGACTTAATTTTTCTTGATTGGCTTCATTCCAGCTTTCACCTTGATTCTCAAAAGTAAAAATCGTCGCAATTTGAAAATCGTAATCTTGCTGCAATTCTTTTGCAACCTCTAGTGTCCAAACTTCAAAACCTAAATTCCCAGTGAAAATCAGCCACTCCGCACCTTCTTCCAATAAACGCGTTAAATCTCGCTGAATGGCTTTTTTAATAATCTTGATTCGAGGGTCTTTGTCATTAAAAATTCCCAAATCAAAATTCCGATAACCCACTATTAGTACGCTAACCACTTAAATTATCCCTTTATTTCCTTTTTTATGTTATAATAGAGTGATGTTATTGTACCAATAAGGAGATATATGGTCAACTATCCACATAAAGTTCCCTCTCGAAATTCATTAAGACTTCCCAAAAAGAAGTCCGTTGACTTTGCGAATCGGGGAATGTCGTTTGAAAAAATGATCAATGAAACGAATGATTATTATCTTAGTCACGATTTAGCGGTCATTCACAAGAAGCCGACCCCTATTCAGATTGTAAAAGTGGATTATCCCAGACGTAGTCGGGCAAAAATTGTTGAAGCCTACTTTCGACAAGCCTCTACAACAGACTATTCTGGTGTCTATCAGGGACATTATATAGATTTTGAAGCAAAAGAAACACATCAAAAAGCTTCCATGCCGATGAAAAATTTTCATGCTCATCAAATCAAGCACATGGAACAAGTCGTCAAACAAGGAGGAATTTGCTTCGTTTTATTGCACTTTTCAGCCTTAAAATTGACATATCTACTTCCTGCTCCTTATTTAATTAACTTCTTCAAGATTGACAAGGGGAAAAAGTCCATGCCACTTGACTACATTCAAAAGCATGGATATTCTATCTCACAGAATGGTCTTCCTAGCATTCCCTATCTTGAAATCATTCAACAAAATTTACTAGGTGGTAAAATAAATGAATAAGCAATCTTTACTGACAGCTGCAAAATATGTAGCTATCGGTCTCATTACATTATTTATGCTTGGAGTTGTAGCTGGTGGAGGAATTTTTCTCTATCAAGTTCACAAGGCACCTGCCTTGTCAGAAAAGAAACTAGTCGCCACAACTTCCAGTAAAATCTATGATAGTGAAAACAATCTTGTTGCTGACTTAGGTTCTGAAAAAAGGGTCAATGCGGCAACAAGTGATATTCCAACTGACTTAGTACGAGCTATCGTTGCAATTGAAGACCACCGTTTCTTCAATCATCGCGGCGTGGACTCTGTTCGTATTTTGGGTGCTTTCTTGAATAATCTGCGCAGAGGAAATCGACAAGGAGGGTCAACGTTGACTCAACAGTTGATTAAACTGACCTACTTCTCCACTTCAAGTGCCGACCAAACACTATCACGGAAAATTCAAGAAGCCTGGTTAGCTATTCAATTGGAGCGCAAAGCCACTAAGCAAGAAATTATTACATACTATGTAAATAAGGTCTATATGTCAAATGGTAACTACGGTATGCAAACAGCTGCTCAAAGTTATTACGGCAAAGATTTGAAAGACTTGAGCTTAGCTCAAACTGCTTTATTGGCGGGGATGCCTCAGGCACCAAACCAATACGACCCTTATACAAAACCAGAAGCAGCCAAAAATCGTCGCAATCTTGTATTGTCAGAAATGTATAAACTCAAATACATCTCTGCTGAGCAATATGAAAAAGCAGTCAATACACCCGTCACAGATGGTCTGCAAAGCTTAAAAAATTCAGCTTCTTATCCTGCTTACATGGATAACTACTTAAAGCAAGTTATTGAGCAAGTCCAAGAAGAAACGGGTTATAACTTGCTGACGACGGGAATGGAAGTGTATACAAACGTAAACAGAGCGGCTCAAGAACGCCTTTGGAACATTTATAATAGCAATGAATATGTTGCTTATCCAGATGATGAATTACAAGTAGCTTCTACCATTATAGATGCTACAACTGGTAAGGTGATTGCTCAACTAGGCGCCCGAAATCAAGCTTCAAATGTTTCTTTTGGTACTAACCAAGCGGTTGAAACCAATCGCGACTGGGGCTCAACCATGAAACCGATCACGGATTACGCTCCAGCCATTGAAAATGGCATTTACACTTCTACGGCTGCTTACATTAGTGATGCTCCTTATAATTATCCTGGAACAACTACTCCAGTCTACAACTGGGATATGCGCTATTTTGGAAACATCACCATTCAGTATGCACTTCAAGAGTCTCGGAACGTTCCAGCTGTCAAGACGTTAGAAGCCGTCGGACTCAGCAAGTCTAAGAAATTCCTAAGCGGACTGGGCATTAATTATCCAGATATGGTATATGCAAATGCCATTTCAAGTAACACGACAAAATCCGATCGAAAATATGGTGCCAGCAGTGAAAAAATGGCTGCTGCCTATGCTGCTTTTGCAAATGGTGGAACTTATTACAAACCACAATATGTCAGCCGTGTTGTCTTTAGCGATGGAACCTCAAAAGATTTCTCTAATCAAGGTACAACCGCAATGAAAGAAACAACAGCTTACATGATGACAAATATGCTGAAAACAGTTCTTACATCTGGTACTGGGACCAATGCAGCTATATCTGGTGTCTATCAAGCCGGTAAAACAGGAACTTCCAACTATTCCGATGATGAACTAGCGAAACTAACGAAGCCTTATGGTGGCTCTAGTGTTGTGACTCCTGATGAACTCTTTGTTGGTTATACGCAGAAATATTCAATGGCGGTATGGACAGGTTACACTAATCGTCTTACTCCCGTTCTGGACGATGGTGTGAAAGTCGCAACAGATGTTTACCGTGCGATGATGTCTTACTTGTCTGAAAGCGGGACAGAAGACTGGGAAATGCCTAGCGGCCTTTATCGTAGCGGAAATTATGTCTTTTTAGCCAATTCCACTAATAGATACCAAGGAAATTATTATAATTCTACTTCCAGTTCGAGTCTTGAAGAATCATCATCTTCTTCAAGTAGCCAAGAAAGTTCTACCCAAGAGTCATCAAGCAGCTCTGCTTCATCAAGTACAGAACCGAGTGCTTCTACGTCTGCAAGTTCTCCTAATGGCGGTGGAAATTCAGAAACTCCTCCTTCACGAAACCGATAATGAACAAGTTCCTGAAAGCCAAGCCGTTTAAAAGTTAACACCTTCAAATCAGAGTTTTGTAAAAATTAAAAAACACGAACAATCAAGACCAGTAAATAACTGGCTATAAGATTGTTCGTGTTTTTAATATTTCAATTCCTGATGAAATCACCATGAAGCAGTCTTATACCTTATGAAAATCTCTTCAAACTTTGTCAGTTTCGTCTGCGATCTCAAAAGCTCCTCTTTTAATCTGCTTACGGACTCATCTCTTAGTTTGCAATTTGATTTTCATTAAGTATCAAAATTTTTTATACCGCTTCTTTTTAATTCTTATTATTTACTAGCCAAAGCTCCCATTGGATCCCATGGGGCAAGTACTTTTGGTTCTGCTTCATAAGCAGCTAGTTCTTCTGCTGTTAAGAATTCCTTACGGACAACGATTTGATAAGTGTACTCGTCCATCCAGTCGTCGCTGGCAACAAAATAACCTTTGTCTCCGACTTTGTCACCCCAAGAATTTTCTACTTTCCATTTTGTTGATTTTCCATTTTCATCCAAATCAACACCTGTCAAGACCATAGCATGGGTCATGAGACTTTCGCTGTAATCCAAACGTCCTGCCTTATCTTGTGTCAATTCAATATCCATGCTTGATGTGAAATCGTACATGTCATTAACCATAACGCCCGCTTTGCGGTTGCTAGATTGACCGACATCAGAACCAAACCAAACAGTTTCTCCAGCCTGCATTTGAGCAATAGCCAGCTCTTTCAAACGCTCCATATTAACATTCAAATAACGAACATCACGTGCTCCTACGACATTTCCTAACATCTCAACTGTATAAGATTTGCCGTATGGTTTGTCAGCTGTAGGAGCATTGATGATTGAAACGTAGTCATCTAATTGAAGATCCACGTATTTTTTGTAAAATGCTTGTGGTGTCAGTCCAGTTTCACTGTGGAAATTGTTATCTTTATCACGATAAGCAAAATCAAAAGTACGAGGTGGGAGTCCAAGTGACATTGCTAAGAAATTAAAGATTTCTTGCAAGAGCTCTTCTTTTTTAGCTTGAATAGCTGTCGCATCTGCTCCACTAGTAACCAAATCACGCAAGATTTGTGCATCTTGACGGAGTAATTTATTGAGATATTGGTTGAGCTCACGGCTATTGCTAGATGAAATGGATTCTGGGTAAACTGATTTTGGAACAACTCCATATTTTTCAAAAAGTGCCACAACCATATCCCATTGTCCGCCGTCTTGTTGAGGCGTATCTAAGAGGAATTTCACTTTGCGACTGGTTAAGTCTTGGTCAGCTGTTGCTAAGACTTGCTCTAAAAACCAGTTGGATTTTTCATATTTATCCCAAAAGAATGTGTGCGCTTGAGACAATTCAAATTCTTCCAATTGAAAGCCTGCAATCATTTTATGACGGAATGTATTGAGCGCTGCAAACATCCAGCAACGTCCAGACGCTTTTTGATTGCTGACTTTATCTTTGGTTAAATCAATGGAAAACACAGGATTGTTTTCAATTGCACTGCTGCGCTTTTCAAGCGATGTTAATAAACCATTGTGGCTAACTGCATTTTCAATTGCAGCATACTTAGCAGTTGCTTCATAATTTGCATATAATTTATCTGTAAATTGTTGATCTATAGAATTCATAGATACCTCCTTCTAATTCTAAACATTATTATAGCTTATTTTCAAAATTCTTCAAACAAAAAGTTAGGCGCACCTAACTTTTTGTTATACAGCTGATTTTAGTAACCGACGTATTTTAAAAAACATAAGTCAGAACAATTCTCCTGCTTATTTCCAAAAATCATCGAAGATTGTAATCGGCAAATGACGCTTGTGCTCCCCTTTGTGCCACCAAGATTCAATCCTTGCTTTCGCTTGGTCAGAAATGGTTTTACCTTCCAAATAGTCATCAATTTCGTTGTAAGTGACACCGAGAGCGACTTCATCTGCAATGCCTGGCTTTTCTTCTTCCAGGTCTGCTGTTGGTACTTTTTCATAGAGGGCAGAATCAGCGCCCAAGGTAGCCAACAGTTGCTTACCTTGCCGTTTATTGAGACGATAAAGTGGTAGAATGTCTGCACCACCATCACCAAATTTCGTAAAGAATCCTGTGACGTTTTCTGCGGCATGATCCGTTCCAACCACTGCTCCTTTATAAGAGCCTGCTAAAGCATATTGCGCAATCATGCGACTGCGAGCTTTAATATTGCCTTTATTGAAGTCTGAGACCGTTGCTCCTGTAGCCTCAACCGCCTTTGTCATAGCATCTGCACTTTTTTTGATGTTGACCACAAGACTGACATCCGGCTGGATAAAAGCAAGAGCTCGCTGTGCATCCTCTTCATCAGCCTGCACCCCATATGGCAAACGCACTGCGATAAATTGATAGCTAGCATCGCCAGTCTCCGCACGCATTTCCTCTATTGCCAGTTGCGCCAAACGTCCTGCCAAAGTTGAATCTTGTCCGCCCGAAATTCCCAAAACATAGGTTTTCAAAAAAGAATGTTTTTTAAGATAATCCTTTAAAAAATCAATGGATTTACGGATTTCTTCCTCTGGGTCAATGACAGGTTTCACGCCTAATTGCTGGATAATCGTTTCTTGTAAGGTCATTTTGTTTCTCCCATTTGATTCGCTTTTTTGCGCATTTGATCAATCAAATCAACCTTGTCTTGCCATACATCACGCGCCAAATCCACAGGATAATCTTGCGGATTGAGGACACGTTTGTACTCGTCCCATAACTTATCAAACTCCTTGCGAGCATATTGTTGGATTTCTGTTAAGGTTGACAATTGGTATACGAGTTGGCCTTGTTTAAAGATATCAACTAAAAGAGGTACTGCGTCAAAATTTGTCACTGTTTTATTGATGTAGGTGTAAGTTGGGTGAAACATTTCTAACTCGGCAATAGCATTCACATCTACGCCATCATAAGTGATATAGTCTCCTTCTGACTTGCCTTTTGCACGGCTAGTAATCCGCCAAACTTGTTTTTTACCCGGCGTTGATACTTTTTCCACATTATTAGAGAGCTTAATCGTATTACGCAAATTGCCATGTTCATCTTCAATAGCCACAATCTTATAAACGGCTCCCAGTGCTGGTTGGTCATAAGCCGTGATGAGCTTAGTTCCAACACCCCACACATCAATCTTGGCCTTTTGCATTTTTAAGTTGAGGATTGTATTTTCATCCAAGTCGTTAGAAGCGTAGATTTTAGCATTTGGAAAACCAGCTTCATCCAGTTGCTGGCGGACTTTTTTAGAAATATAAGCCAAATCCCCTGAATCAATCCGCACTCCAAGGAAATTGATTTTATCCCCCATTTCACGCGCTACTTGAATCGCTGCAGGCACACCGAGGCGGAATGTATCATAGGTATCCACCAAGAAAACACAGTCATGGTGCGTTTCAGCATACGCCTTAAAAGCTTCATAGTCATTTCCATAGACTTGGACGAGAGCATGAGCATGCGTTCCTAAGACTGGAATATCAAAGAGCTTTCCAGCACGAACATTACTGGTTCCATTTGCTCCACCAATCACTGCCGCACGAGTTCCCCAGATAGCCGCATCCATTTCCTGTGCTCGGCGTGTACCAAATTCCATTAAAGGCTCATCTTCGATGACTGAGCGAATCCGAGCTGCTTTTGTCGCTACCAAGGTTTGATAGTTGACAATGTTTAATAAGGCAGTTTCCACTAATTGACATTGAGCAAGAGGACCTTCTACTTGAACAATGGGTTCATTCGCAAAGACCAAGTCTCCCTCTTGTGCAGACCGCACTGTTAATTCCAATTTCAAATTTGCTAAATAGTCTAAAAATTCTTCATCATAGTCAAGAGAACGAAGATAGGCAATATCACTATCTGAAAATGTCAAATGATTTAAATAATGAACCATCCGCTCCAAGCCAGCAAAAACCGCATAGCCACTATGAAAGGGCTCTTTCCGAAAATAAACTTCAAAAACAGCTCGTTTATTATGAATATTTCTTCTAAAATAAACTTGCATCATGTTGATTTGATACAAATCCGTATGCAAGGTTAAACTATCATCTGGATACATAACGACTCCTTGTAAGATGTATTTTTACTTATTATACCACAAATCAAAAGAGCAAGAGGAAATCTTGTTCAACTTTAGGTGTTTAAATAACTATTCTCAAGTTTTCTGTTGTATTGCGCTGTTTAAATTTTCAGTTTTAAAACATCTTAAAAACCAAGGTGCATTTGGAACAACTTTAAAAAAGTCGCAAATTTATCCTTGGTTTTATTATATTATTATTTATCTTTAAATTTCAATTGGCTATAAATACCAAATACAAGTATCCAAATAGCTGAACCGATTGCTCCTACAACGGTTGATTTTTGTAAAAAGAGGGTTATAAATACAAAGGCAAAGAAGAGCAAAGTAAGAGGATTGAGAAACTTATAGGCTGGCATTAGATAGCCATCTGCCATAAATTCTTTTGATTTTCTGTATTTCAGGTGAGCAATCATAGTGAGTGCATAGATAGCAATATAAACTCCTGATGAAGAAGCAGTAATCAAAGCAAAGGAGTCTGATACTCCTGGTAACACCTGAATAAAAGCAGCTAATGCAATCACTACCGCTGAGGTCAAAATAGCGTTTTGCGGAACATTTTGTCTGGATAATTTCCCAGCACCGATTCCATTCAAAAAGCGATTAGGTGAATCATGTGCAATTTGATACAAATGACGCCCAGTCGAATACAAGGTAGAGTTCAAAGCTGAAGCAGCTGAAGTCAATACGACAAAGTTAATCAAAGCTGCTGCCCATTTAAGGCCTGCCAACTTGAAAACAATCACAAAGGGAGAATCTGTGGTTGCTAAATCCCGCCAAGGGATAATCGCCATAATTGCAAGCAAAGAGCCACCGTAGAAAAGAACGATCCGCAAGGGGATTTCTTTAATAGCCTTTGGCAATACCTGCCGAGGATTTGCCGTTTCAGACGTTGTGATTCCAATAAATTCAATAGCTTGATAAGCAAAGAAGACCATTTGAAAGCCCATGACAAAACTCATAAAACCATTAGGAAATAATTGGAAATTTTGACTGATATTGCTGATGCTGGCTACACCATTGGGCGTTTTAAAGCCTGTCAACACCATAAAAATCGCTGTCACAATCAAAGCAATAATCGCTACAATCTTGACCATGGCAAACCAAAATTCAACTTCACCAAAAACTCGGACTGCAATCAGATTGACCATACTCAAAACAGCAAGGAAGACGATTTGAATCAGCCATGCCGGCCAAGTCGGAAACCAAAATTGGACATATTGTGCAACTGCCGTGATTTCTGCCATACCGATAAAAATGAGAGAAATCCAATAGGACCAACCGGAAAAATAGCCCCAGCCATTCCCAAGATACTTGGTAATGAAGTTGATAAATGTGTGCTGGTCTGGATCATAATACAACATCTCTCCAATCGCCCGCATCATCAAATACATAAAGACGCCGGTCAACATGTAAATGAGAATAATTGACGGCCCTGTCAGACTAATCGAACGTCCTGCTCCTAAAAAGAGACCCGTTCCAATTGTCCCAGCAATAGCAATGATTTGGACATGACGATTTTTTAAGCCACGTTCCATTTTATTCTTATTATTTTCAAAATTCTTTTCACTCATACGAAGCCTCCTTTTCACATGAACTTTTCCATTTTACCACAATTCTGACAATTTCACTAGTCATTTATGAGAGCACGAGAATTGAACAAATCAAAAGAAGCCCTTTCATTTCTAATTTTCCAATGTATCACTGTCTTTTTATTAATCAAAAAGAAGCTGGAATAAGTGCTCAGCTTCCTTTGTTTATATCGTGCGTTTAGAGTACACTTAATGCTGGAACGAAAGTCTAAAGGCGATTCGCTTTGCCAGTTCAAATGAGTACCTTTGTCCAACACTTCGTTTTTTATCCACTACCTAAACAGTCTGAGAGACTGCTGAGAAGCCTTGCGTGGCTGAGACTACGAACCAAAAATTTTCAAGATGATTTTGGTCTTTCGCTCTAAAAATTCTCTGTGATATACTTGTAGACTTCTTGCCCTGCAACCGCTCCGTCACCGACAGCTGTCGTTACTTGGCGAAGATCTTTTTCGCGAACATCTCCAATAGCATAGATGCCAGAAATAGCCGTTTTCATATGATTATCGGTTACAATCCAGCCTGCTTCATTGGTAATGCCCAAATCTTTGGCAAACTCACTAACTGGATCTAAACCAACATAGATAAAGACACCGCCAAATTCATGTTCAGATATTTCACCCGTTTTGACATTCTCTACCATAACGCTGCTAACGCGCTTGTCACCTTTGATTTCCTTCACAACTGAATCCCAGATAAAATGAATTTTTTCATTGGCAAATGCACGTTCTTGTAGTAACTTTTGAGCTCGCAATTCATCGCGCCGATGAATAATCGTCACCGTTTTTGCAAAACGAGTCAAAAATACAGCCTCTTCCACCGCAGAGTCGCCTCCACCGACCACAAGCAAATCTTCATCTCGGAAAAAGGCTCCGTCACAGACTGCACAGTAAGACACCCCGCGGCTGTTTAATTCTTCTTCACCCGGAACTCCTAGATGACGATGAACAGCTCCAGTCGCAATAATAAGCGTCTTGGTTTCAAAAATCTCATCTTCTGTAAAGACTTTTTTTATTGCTCCTTGGTGTTCGATTTTTTCAACAGAGCCAAACAAATGCTCCACTCCCAAATTTTCGAGCGGTTCAAACATTTTTTCGGCTAGTTCTGGACCACTGATATTAGCATATCCAGGATAATTTTCAATATCTGAGGTATTGTTCATTTGTCCGCCTGGAATGCCACGTTCCAAAAGAGCCACTTTAAGATTACTTCTAGCAGCATAAAGCGCAGCTGTCATGCCTGCTGGTCCAGCTCCAATAATAATTGTGTCGTACATAAATTTACTTCCTTTATTGTAATCATTGTTATTCTAACGTTATTAAGCTCTTTTTTCAAACATTATGCTCTGAAGATAAGCAGAATCCCCATCATTGCAAAGGATAAAATCGGAATCGTCATCACTGCAATCAATAGCATATCATACAGATGAGCTTGTCGATCTTTGATTGTTTTATCAACACGCCGAACAGCACGAAGCCCAATCCATAATCCTAGAAAACTCCCTACCAATAGCGCCGTAATCAGTAAACTCTCTAGATAGAGTAAAAAAACTTGAGACAGCATAGCCACTCCTCTATTAACTAACTTTTATTAAAGGCATTCAAAACAAATGCCGCAAACTTGAAAATAAACCCAGCTAGCAAGGCCAACTGGGCTTCTTTTTCTATTATATCAAATATATGTCCGTTTGTAACTGGCAAAAAATTCTTTTGTGCGTTCTTCTTTAGGGTGGTTCATTATTTCATCTGGAGTTCCCATTTCAATGATGTGCCCCTTATCTAAAAAGAGTACCTTGTCTGCCACTTGAGACACAAAAGACATGTCATGGCTGACTAAAATCATGGTCTGACCAGCCTTGGCTGCATCTGCAATAGATTTTTCAACTTCCCCTACTAGTTCAGGATCAAGCGCTGATGTTGGCTCGTCTAAAAGCAGAACATCTGGCTTCATCGCAAGCGCACGCGCCAAAGCGACACGCTGTTTTTGTCCACCTGACAGATGGCGTGGATAGTGATTTTCACGGTCTGACAGACCAACTTTTGCCAATTCTTCTTTGGCAAGATTCGTTGCTTCTTGGTCTGAGAATTTTTTTACAACCAATAAACCTTCTTTGACATTGTCCAAAGCCGTTCGGCGCTCAAAGAGATTAAACTGCTGAAACACCATAGCTAACTTTCGTCGCAAGGTTAGGATTTCTTCCTTGCTAATCTTAGAAAAATCAACAGTAAAATCATCAATGGCAATCGTGCCGCTGTCTGGCTGTTCCAGATAATTCAAACTGCGTAAGAAAGTAGATTTTCCTGCACCAGATGAACCAATTAAAGCAACCACTTCTCCTTTTTGAATCTCTAAACTAAGATTGTTTAAAATCATTTGTCCAGAAAAGGATTTGCTGAGATTTGAAATACGAATCATTATCGAACATCTCCTTTCGCCTGTATTTGTGGATTGAGATTATCAGGCGCTTCAATCGCCATTTTCTTTTCGATAAACCGCCCAAATGCTTCAATCACAATATTCACAGCCCAATAGACAAGAGCAACCGAGATAAAGCGCTCAAAGTAACGGTAATCCGCACCACCCAAAATCTGCGCTTGAGCAAAAATCTCAACAACTCCTGCACTAAAAGCCAGAGAAGTTCCCTTGGTCAAGCCAATCAAAGAGTTAATCAAGGTCGGTGTAGCAACCACAGCAGCATTAGGAATAATAACACGACAGTAAACCTGCCCATTTGTCATTCCCAAACTACGAGCCGCTTCAATCTCTCCAGAATCCACTGATAAAATCGCTGCTCGAATAGTTTCACTGGCGTAAGCTGCTTCATTAAATGCAAAAGCTACAATCGCAAATAGATAGGCTGGAATAGCATTGATATTCAGACCCGTACCGAATCGCAAGTTGATGGCCTTCAGAAGCAAAGGAATCCCATAATAAGTCAGCATGAGCTGAACAAGCACTGGTGTCCCTCGCAAAAAACTAACGAAAAAAGCCTGCAGAGGATATAAAATTTTCACACGGTTGATTTTGACAATAGCAAAAATGAGAGCCAAAATCAAGCCAAAAAAAGCTCCTCCTAAGGTCAGTAGTAGTGTTGTTGGTAATTTTTCGATAATTCTTGGTAGTCCGTCAAACACAGAGCGCCAGCTAAAAAGCTGTCCGTCTGGAATCTTTTGAACCAATTCTTGATACCAATTAGAGGTTAAAATCGCTGTTGTAACAATCATAGTAACTTCCCTTTCTCGATAATGTCTAATTCTATCACAATTTTTTTATTTCACCAATTATTTACTACGATAAAAATAGACTAGCAAGACTAGTCTATCACATTCGTTCTCTAAAGAATAATTGTTTTTATTTATGAGAGTGATAAAGAAATTTTAAGACTAAAAACTTTGACGTTTCGCTTTTCTTTCTGCACGACCGCGTGCGCGTTTTTCAGCTCTTTTTGTCTTACGGCGTTTTTCATTGACAGCCCACTGGATTTTTTTCTTATAGCTCGGTTTGATTTTCTTCTTTTTCTTTTTAACCAGACCAATCATTTCCGTGTCCAATTTTTCCTGCGTTTTTTCACGATTGACACGACGATCGCGGTCATAGGTATCTTGAAATTCTCCGTTTTTAATCATCTTGGGAATGAAGTGAATGCCCAATTTTTCCAGCTCACGAATATCTGAATCATCGCTCGGTTGATAAAGTGTAATGGCTGTTCCCGATAGACCATTTCTGCCAGTTCGTCCCACTCGGTGAACGAAGAAGGACAAATCTTGCGGAATCGCATCATTGATGACATGACTAACGCCTTCAATATCAATTCCCCGCGCAGCTAAATCTGTCGCAACAATGTATTCAAAATCTAGGTTCTTCACCTGATTCATAATCCGTTTTCGCTCCCGCGGTGCAATATCCCCATGAATCTTTGCCACCTTGAGACCTTGCGCTGTCAAATAGCTATGCAATTCATCCGCTCGTGTTTTAGTATTGACAAAAATCATAGCTAGATAAGGCTGTAGGAGCTGTGTGATTTCATAAATCTGCGCATTCTTATCACGTCCTTTTGTCGAAATCAGCCAATTTTCAATGGTATCTGAAATAACTGTTTTGGTTTTGATTTGCTCAATGACCGGGTTAGATAGATATTTTTTTAAAAATGGCTGCAATTTTTGCGGAATGGTTGCAGAAAAGACTAGAAATTGCAAATCCTTCGGCAAACTAGACGCAATCTTATCCACCGTCACTAAAAATCCCATATCAAGCGTCATATCTGCTTCATCAACGACAAAAGTATGCGCCTTATGAATGGCTAAGTCACCTGATTCGACCAAATCATAAATACGTCCCGGCGTACCAATGACAATGTGCGGCTGACTGGAACTCAATTTCCCAATCTGACGATTTTTATCAGTTCCACCGACATAGTTAGCAACTCGAATTTCCTTATCAGAAAAAGTAGCAATTTGGCGTGCAGCCTGATAAATCTGCCTAGCCAACTCACGACTAGGAGTGGTAATGACGACCTGAACACTATCTGCATCTTCATTCAGCGTTTGAAAAATCGGCAACAAGAAAGTGTGAGTTTTCCCTGAACCTGTTTTGGACTCTCCCACCAAATCTCGACCAGCAAGCACAACCGGAATGAGTTTTTCCTGAACTTCTGTCGCCTCAACAAAGTTCAAATCCTTGAGTGCCTCTTGGATATAATCTTTAAACTTAAATTCTGTAAATTTCATGTTTTCCTCTATTCGTCTCTTATCCTATCTATTATACCAGAACTTGCTTTAAAAATAAAAATGAATCATGTTTTTCTCTTCTTATTTCCTCCCTTTTCTATGAAGCTCTCCTTATTTTATGGTACAATAATAATAAGTTTACAAAAAAGGGATGACCATGAAAAAATTTATTATTACTCTTGTAACGACTCTCTTGATCTTCCTAGCTCCTACGGTTTTAGCAGACAACTTTGAAGTAGGTGCTAAGCATGCTATTGCAGTTGACGTTGCAACCGGAAAAATTTTGTATGAAAAAGATGCTAATCAGCCAGTTGAAATTGCTTCTATTACTAAACTACTAACAGCCTATTTAGTCTATGAAGCGATTCATCAGGGAAAATTCACTTTACAAACTTCCGTAGATATTTCTGACTACCCTTATCAACTAACCGTTAATCCGAACGCCAGTAACGTTCCTTTGGAAGCTAGAAAATATACTGTCGAAGAATTGTTAGAAACTTCTTTAATAGCAAGTGCTAATAGTCCAGCGATTGCCTTGGCTGAAAAAGTCGCTGGCAGTGAGAAAAAATTTGTGGATTTGATGAAAGCTAAATTGCAACAATGGGGAATCAAAGGTACTACTATCATCAATGCTTCTGGGCTGAATAATTCTGTTTTAGGAGAGGAACATATTTATCCTGGTTCAGGAAAAGAAGACGAAAATAAAATGAGCGCCCACGATGTTGCAATTATTGCTCGGCGTTTAATCCTTGATTACCCAGAAGTTCTAGAAATCACCCAAAAAGCTACGTCTAACTTTGCAGGCATGACGCTTACATCGTCCAACCACATGCTCAAAAATATGCCCGCCTTTCGAGCCGGAGTAGATGGCCTCAAGACTGGAACTTCTGATAAAGGAGGCTCTTCCTTTGTCGGAACAATCCAGCAAAGAGGGATGCGTTTGATTACGGTTCTCCTCAATGTTGATCATGCAGATGAGGATGAGAATGCCCGCTTTACGGCTACCTCTAGATTTATGACCTATATTTATCAACAATTCACAGTCCAAACTCTTGTGAAAAAAGGTGAAGCCTACAATAAAAGCTCTGCCCGCGTCATTAACGGTCAAAAAGATGAAGTCACTGCTGTTGCTAGTGAAAAACTCACCATTGTGCGGAGATACAATCATAAAAAACCGACTGTTCATTTTACAACTGATAAAAACGGTTATCCCACTCCTTTAAAAAAGGGTATCGTTATTGGGAAATTGACCTATACTGATAATGATTTGATTGGAAAAGGCTATCTTGACAAGAAGCCACCAACTATTTCCATGCTTTCAGCGGAGAAAATTGGTCGTCCTTTCTTCCTCAAATCATGGTGGAATGAATTCGTCCAATATGTCAATGAAAAATTATAAACGAGCGAAATAGAAATCAGTATTTCGTAGAAGCTTGATTTCATCGTTCATCTCCGCATAGCTCGAAAGACTTGAGGAAGCTTTTGAGGTTGGAAATAAGCAAATGTAACTTGATGACAAATAGGCTGTAAAAGTTGATATAGAACATATTGTAGCTCATTCAATAGTAATTGGGAATGTGACAAAACTCAAAATCAAAAATTTTTAGTTTGTAGTCTCATTCCCACAAGGTTGCTCAACAGCCTGAGAGACTGTCGAGGTGGCAGATAAAGAAAACAAAGTTTTCGTCAAAAGTACTCTTCCAAGCTTGAAAAGCGAATCGCCTTGAGACTTGCTTTTCAAGCTCTATCCGTAACCTCAACGCAGTGCTTTGAGCAATTAGCTACTGCGTCTGTAATGCTAACGATATAAACAAAGAAAGCTGAGCACTTTTGTCTCAGCTTATTTATTTTAGCTTCATTTACTCAACTTTTCAGAATTTCCAGCTTCCTCAATCGCCTTTTTAAGAGCGTTCCAACCTAAGGTTGAGCATTTGATGCGTTGAGGGAACTTAGCAACACCAGCTAAAAAAGCTGCGTCTCCTAGTTCCTTTTGCTGCTCATCGTCCTTACCTTGCACCATTTGAGAAAAAATTTCTGCCAAAGCTAGCGCTTCATCCTTCGTCTTCCCTAGGACTACATCCGTCATCATACTGGCTGAAGCTGTAGAAATACTGCAGCCAGAATTCACAAAGGCAATATCTTCAATCATGCCCTGCTCATCAAATTGAACCGACAGGCTGATGACATCACCGCACGTAGGATTGTTGAGATTCACTTGCTCCACTCCATCCAAACGACCTTGATGATGAGGGTGAGCTGAATGGTCCGTCACAACTGCTTTATAAAGACTATTTAATTTAGAAAGTGCCATCGAAAAACTCCTTTGTTTTCTGTAAAGCTTCAACGAGCTTATCGCAATCGGCTTTGGTATTATACAGATAAAAGCTAGCCCGAACAGTTGCTGCCACTCCTAGGTAACTCAACAAAGGTTGAGCACAGTGATGTCCAGCCCGTACAGCCACGCCTTCATAGTCCAGAGCTGTTGCTACATCATGAGGGTGAAGCCCAGCTAGATTAAAAGAAATAACACCCGACCGCTGAGTCAAGTCCTCCGAACCATAAATGGTAAGCCCCTCAACAGCTTGTAATCTTGGAAATACGTAAGCTATCAATTCCTGCTCATACTGATGAACTGTTTCCATTCCAATCTTGTCCAGATAGTCAATGGCGACAGCTAGACCTATAGCACCAGCTATATTGGGTGTGCCTGCTTCAAACTTCCAAGGTAGTTCTTTCCATGTCGCTTCTTGTTCATAGACAAAATCAATCATTTCCCCACCAAATTCGACAGGCGACATTCGCTCAAGTAGTCCTTCTTTGCCATAGAGAACACCGATACCAGTCGGACCTAGCATCTTATGACCTGAAAATGCAAAGAAATCAACGTCCAAGTCTTGTACATCAATCTTCATGTGAGGAACTGATTGAGCTCCGTCCACCACTAAAAGAGCATTTGCCTGGTGCACTAACTCTGCTATTTCTTTTATGGGATTCACCACACCTAGTACATTAGAAACATGCGCCAAAGCAACAAATCGCGTCTTTTCAGTCAATTTCGACCGAAAGTCAGCGAGATCTAACATACCGTCTTTCAGATAAGCATAAATCAATCTAGCACCTGTTTTCTTACAGGCTTCCTGCCAAGGAATGGTATTGGAATGGTGCTCCATAACGGAAATAAGTACTTCGTCGCCTGGCTGCAAGACACTTTCAGCATAACGCGCTACCCAATTGAGTCCCGTTGTCGTTCCTCTCGTAAAGAGAACTTCTTTCGTTGAAGCGGCATGGATAAAGGAGCGCACTCGTTCCCGCGCAGCTTCATAAGCTGCCGTTGCCCGTTCTGCTAGTGTGTGAACACCACGATGAACATTGGCATTGTCTTTTGCGTAATAAGCTGCAATCGCCTCTAATACCTGCGTAGGCTTTTGGGTTGTAGCCGCATTGTCCAAATAAACCAAGGGCTCATCATTGACGATTTGATCCAAAATTGAAAAATCTTTCCGAAGGACTTCTACATCAAGTTTAGACATTTCTTTTCCTATCTCTTATTTCTTAGCCAAAATTTCATCAATATTTTCAATCATCTCAGCACGCACTTCTTTGACTGGAATTTCAACGATAACAGAGCCTAAGAAGCCACGCACAACTAAACGTTCCGCAGTCGCCTTATCCAGTCCCCGACTCATGAGATAGTACATATCTTCTGGATCCACCTGACCAATAGAAGCCGCATGCCCTGCTGTGACATCATTTTCATCAATCAAAAGAATAGGATTAGCATCTGAACGTGCTTTATCAGACAACATGAGCACTCGACTTTCCTGTTGAGCATCTGCTCCCTTGGCTCCCTTGATAATGTGACCGATTCCGTTAAAAGTCAACGTTCCCTTTTCCAAAATCACTCCATGTTGGAGGATATTACCAATCGAATTGCAACCGTAGTTGGTGATGCGACTGTCAATCCCCTGAATCTGCTTACCACGAGAGAGAGCCACCACTTTCATATCTGCATGACTTCCGCGCCCAAATAAATCACTGTCAAAATCAGCAATCACATTGCCTTCATTCATGACCCCGATTGCCCAGTCAATCATTGAATCATCGTCCAACTTGCCCCGACGACTGATATAAGCTGTGACATTTTCACCCAATCGATCAATAGCTGAAAACTTAATCTGTGATCCTGCTTGGGCAATGACTTCCACCGTGATATTTGCTGTTGCAGAAAGACTGCCAGAACCATAGGTCTCCAGACGCTCTAAATAGGTGAACTTGGAGTATTTCCCTGCAATAATTAGAATGTGATTATTAAATGGTACATCACTTTCACTATCTTGGTAAAAAATACCTTCAATGGGTTGACTGATTTCAACATTATCTGGAATATAGAGCACCGCTCCACTATTGAAATAAGCTGTATGGTAGGCTGCCAGCTTATCTTCATCATATTTAACTGAAGACATAAAATACTTTTCCATGATTTCTGGAATTTCCTCAAGAGCAGTGTAAAAGTCTGTAAAGATAACTCCTTGCTCCGCTAGTTCAGCCGGCAATTGCTCTAAAACAGTCTGTGTTCCAACCTGAACCAATGTCAAATGGTCATTCAGTGCTGTAAAATCAGGCACATTTGCAAGAACCTCACTTTCTGACAGCGTGCCGTCTCCCAAATTCCAGCGGTGAAATTTCACCCGCTCAATAACAGGCAGTTCCAACTTATCTATTTTATCAAAGGCAGCTTGACGGAGATTTGCCAACCACTCAGGCTCCGCATGCATTTGAGAAAAATGTTTAATGGTTTCTTTTGTCATTTCATTCTCCTATCTTTTCTAAGTAAAAAGAAAGGTTGACTAGACTTCTTCTTGGTAATCAAAACCAAGTTCTTCAGCCAATTTGGCATAACCTTCCTGCTCCAAACGAACAGCTAATTCCGGACCACCAGAAGCAACTACACGCCCATCCATCATGATATGGACCACATCAGGCGTAATATAATTCAACAGACGTTGATAGTGCGTAATAATCATAGCACCAAAATGTTCACCACGCATAGCATTGACGCCCTTAGACACCACTTTCAGTGCATCAATATCTAGTCCAGAGTCAATTTCATCCAGTAGCGCAAAAGTTGGCTCTAGCATCAACAATTGCAAGATTTCATTGCGTTTCTTTTCACCGCCAGAAAAACCTTCATTCAGATAACGTTCTGCCATTTCCTCTTTCATATTGAGTAATTCCATTTTTTCATCCAATTTCATGATAAAATCACGGACAGAGATTTTTTCATCATCTTCTTTACCTGCATTCATGGCTGCACGCAAAAATTCTGCATTGGTAATACCTGGAATTTCACTTGGGTACTGCATAGCAAGAAAAAGTCCCATACGAGCTCGTTCATCCACATCCAGTTCTAAAATATTGACACCATCAAAGAGAACTTCTCCCTCGGTTACCTCGTAATTCGGATTTCCCATAATCGCTGCTGATAAGGTGGATTTCCCCGTACCGTTTGGTCCCATAATGGCGGCAATTTCTCCTGTTTTAAGAGTCAGATTGACTCCTTTTAAGATTTTCTTTCCTTCAATTTCTACATGGAGGTCTTTGATTTCTAACACAGACATGGCAAACTTTCCTTTCTTCATATCCATAATCTACCTTACCAGTATAGCAAAAAAAAGCCAAAAAGGCTTTGATTTTGTTTAAGTGCGAGTCTACTTCTTTTTTCTATTTCTGAACTTTGTTCTGATTTCTTCCCGATAAGCAGAATTTCCGATAAAACGAAGGATATTGAGTAGCGGTGTTCGATTTGGACCCAGAACACCAATTAGTTCTACCAAAAGTTCCACTCCAAAAAGTAGTCCAATAATTAACAGTGTCCCACCAATACGGCTCGAAACATTTAGCAAAAGAGAAATCATGGCAAAAATCATAGAAATGCCATAAATAACCAAGACTGTCCCACGATGTGTTAAGCCCAAGGATAACAGCCGATGATGAAGATGTCGCTTGTCTGGTGTATAAAATTTTTGTCCAGATAAAGTTCTACGCACAATCGCTAAAAATGTGTCTGTAATCGGCACTCCCAGAATAATCATCGGAGTAATCACAGCGACAGCTGTCGCATTTTTCAAGCCTTGCAATGACAAAACCGCAATCATAAAACCGATAAACAGCGCTCCTGTATCTCCCAGATAAATAATAGCGGGGTGGTAATTGTAAGGGAAAAATCCTGCGATAGACATGACCAAGACAAAAATAGTTAAGGTTAGAAAGACATTGTGATCTGGCAAGAAAAAGTAGGAAACAATCCCCATTGTCACCAGCGAAATAATGGATACACCACTCACTAATCCGTCCAACCCGTCAATCAAATTAACGGCATTGGTAATCGAAATAATCCAGATAACCGTCAAAATAAAAGACAACCAAGGAGCAAAGTGCAGCAGCGGCCCACCAAAAGGGATTTTAAAATGATTCAAACGGAAATCCGTCAATAGCCAAATCAAACTGGCAGCCAACACAATTCCTGACATCTTTGCTAAAGGCTTCAACTCTTTCACATCATCAATAAGCCCTGTTAAAGCAATGATGCCGCCTCCTAAGACAACCGGCCAAATATAATCAAAATAACCCTTTCCATGAAAGGTCGCTTGCACAATCATCGGCATAAAAACAAGTGTAGCAACCGAAAAAGCAATGACAATAGCTAAACCGCCGCTGCTTGGCATCGGCTTTTTGTTGATTCTTCGTGCATTTGGATAATCAACCGCACCTATCTTAAATGCCAATAGACGCACCAAAGGCGTGAGAATCACACCGATGAAAAAGGTTCCAAGCAACACCAAAATGAATTTTAAAGGGAAGGGAATCATAAGCATTTAACCTTTTTAAGACTGGCAACCGCCTCGTTGACAAGCAATAAATAACCGTGCTCTTGCAAAACAGCTCTCGTCACATCTGTGTCTTCTGCATGTTCACGCATAGAGGCAAGGAGCCAAGCTGGATAACGCTTCGGGTGTCCCTCAATATCCACCAGAATTGTCAAATAATAGTGATCGTCCATTTTGTACAACTCCGAAGTATTGACAGCATAATCTACTGTCTTAGAAAAGACAATTGCTTCTTTCAGGCTGGAAAATTTCAAAATGTAATAAATATATTTTTGCGTTAGCTCGTCACTATTTTCATCTTGTTCTTCCATATCAGAAGTGCTTGTGTTATCGTCTGATTCCGCCGTTTCCAAAGAACGAACAGCCTCCATATCGTCTTTACTTTTCTCAAAAATATTTTTTTCTAATGTCTTTAAAAATTCATCAGGAGACATTTGAGACAACTCTTCTACATCTGGCAAATCCGCCAAATCATCGAAGTTCAGATTCTTATCAATCTTAGACTTGGTGACAAAGACATCCAATCGGTCGGGCTTTGGTGTCACACGAAAACTGAGCATGCCACTATCTAAAAAGCTTTCTGGCATTTCCAACTCATCTAAAATCGCATAGAAAAACTCTTCTGTTTTTTCTTGTGGGACTAGAAAATCTGCCATTTCCATCCCACGTTCCTCTAAATCCTCTAATTTTATCGTGATTTTAATCGTTGTATCACTAATTTGCTTCATTTCCATCGCATTACCTCATACTTCTAGTCTTTTCATTATACTAAAATTTCGGGTTTTTTACAAAAAATAGATAGCCTTTGTCTTCTTTTATCAATAAAAAACTCAACAATCTCTGCTGAGTTTTTGTATGCTTAGAAAATGGCTTTAAAAATGCCGTAAATAATAAGCAGGACACCAAGTCCAATACGGTATTTCCCAAAGATTGTGAAGTCGTGCTTTTTCACATAGTCTGTCAAGAAGCGAATGACATAGAGACTAACCCCAAATGCAACGCCCATTGCCACAAGCAACAAGAAGAACTGACCAAATCCAAGTGTATTTCCTTTGATGATAAACTTCAAAATCTTCCAAGCACTTGCACCAAACATAACAGGAATCCCTAAGAAAAAGGTGAACTCTGTCACCACGGAACGGCTAGTACCATTTAAAAGCCCTCCTACAATCGTTGCTCCAGAGCGACTGGTACCAGGAAAGAGTGACAATACTTGAAATAACCCAATGTAGAGAGCAGTTTTATAAGGCAATCGATCTAAGCTGGTAATTGTCGGTTCTACGTTGTTATTACGTTTTTCCAGTAAAATAAAAGCAACACCATAGATAATCAACATACAAGCAACAGAAATGAAGTTATAAAAATGAGCATCAAACCAACTATCTAAAGGCAAACCAATAATAGCAGCAGGTGCAGCCGCAACCACTACTTTTGCCCATAATTGCCATGTTTTCTGCACTTCACGCGCTGTCTTTCCCGGTTTAAACGGATTTAATTTATCAAAATAAATCACGACAACTGCTAAAATTGCTCCTAATTGGATAACGACATTGAACATTTCCATAAAGGCAGCATTCTGATTTTTATACTTGATAAACTCCTGTATCAAAATCAAGTGACCTGTGCTAGAAATAGGCAACCACTCTGTAATTCCTTCCACAATCCCAAAGATGATGGATTTTAAAATTTCAATGATAAACATGTTCTTCTCCTAAGGTTGATTTGTTTCATTATAGCATAATTTCAAGTGAGAGAATAGAGGCACTTTTTAAAAAGCACCGCCTCCACCTCCACCGCCTCCACCAGTGAAGCCGCCTCCGCTGCTACCACCTGATGAAACAGTGAAGCTACTAGCTGAATTGGCTTCTGAGCCATAACTAACAAAAGCGTGGGAGCTAGTATGGAAGGTATACGACATATCCTGATAAACAAAAGCATTCATAGACGGATTGTCAATTGTGATTTTACGTAGCTTCATAGCCTTGGTCACCTTATCAGCACAATTAAACATAGTAGCATAAACCAATAATCGGTTCCATAAAATGACCCCGTCAACTTCTGTGTCCTTTAAATGAGCAATATCACGTAGCATATTGGCAAAACTCTTCCAGTAATAATAGTTTTCTGCCCCTTCTTCATTTAAAACTCCATCACGTTTCACCATTTTGCATTTTCTCCAGAAGTAATACAAAAATCCGCCGGCAATGAGAAAACTAACTATGAATTGGAAGAAAATCAGTCTGTACCACAAGAATATCCAAGCCAAAACACCAAGAGAAACGACCATAATAAGTGCCATCAAGGAGATTGAAAGATATAAATACAAGAGTTCCTTTTTAGCAACTGGGCGGTAATTATTTGGCAATTGCTCCCGCTCAATAATCTCATGCACATTTTCTGTAATATTCTTCAAATAACATTTTAAGAGATTTTTTACCCTGTTGCCCGCTTTACGGACAGCTTCCTCACCTCTGTTATACACTTTCTTATCAATTTTAAAGTCTGAAAATAGCTCTTTTACAAGAAGCTGCTTGTTGTTGCCCATAGCCATTTTTAAAAATTCTTTTTCAAAATCAGCTAAACCCTTATCTGTCACTCTTTGTAATTTTGGCTGTTTCGTATCATCTGTAAAAACAAGATTACCTCGATCAATCAAATCTAGCAAAGTGGCTTGTACAAGATTTTCAAATTTCAAAGACGTTGCTTGCTTCTCCGTTGGATCCAGCTCTGTCAAATCTACCGAATAAACATTGGAAGCAATGACCATTGGTGGCAAATCTTGCGGTATTTCGTATAGACGAGCACGCTTAGGAAACGTTACACGGAGTTTTATAGTGAATTGAAAGAAACCATAAAATGCTAGGCTAATCAGACCAACTAGCACAAAAGCAAGTGGTAAACCCCAGTCCATCAATCTCTGATATCTTTTTGTTTTCTGAGCAGCTTCTCTTTCGACTTGCCAAAATCCTTGCAATCGATTCTGATTTGTGATAGCCAAGCTATTTTCAGGAACCGTCATTAATGACCGATCCCAATAAGCATGAAATTCTAGTTTTTTTCCTTTACGAATATTGCCCGCATGAATAAGGTAAGTATTCCCAGAATGCGTCACCTGAGCTGGCTTCATAAAATAACCTGTATGAGCATACAATTCGGTCTGCTGAGAACTTTTTGGAACTGAAATCCGAAACTCCACATTGTTTAACTTCTTATCCCAGTTACTAATTGGAATCCAGTGCAACTCCACGATGTCACTGTAGACAAACAGCATATTTTTCAGTTTCCACGTAACCGCAATAGTCACACGATCCCCTTTATTACCAGCATTATAAATTTTATATTTATAACCACCCGCAATGTATTCCTGAACAGCAGTAATATCCGTTTTTGGTTGTCCATTTCTTAAAGCTAGAATCGTCGGCTTTCCTTCCACATCAAAGCCCAGAGGAACTTTACCAGATGTCCCCAAAGTAATGATTTGTCCTCTGTAGCCGCTTGAGAAATGGTAAGTGACTGTTTCAACAAATGTCGCTGTATTATCAGAATGAATCTGTAAATTGCCTTTATAGGATTCAATATCATAACTCACCGCCAAGACTCGTTGACTGAAGAACAAACATGAGAAAAAAATTATGATACTCCAAAAAAACTTTTTCATCTAGTAATCTCCTTATACTGATTGCCTTTATTATACCATTTTTTTAAGTAAGGGTTTCCCCAATATTGAAAAGCATGTCATTTTTCGGTACAATGAAAGGAAGCTATTTTTAGATGAGGAGAAAATATGAAGAAATTATTCTTATCTCTATTTGCACTTCTGCTGCTTAGTTTCGGATTTGCAAATAGAGCTCAAGCCGATGAATACTTGCGAATCGGAATGGAAGCGGCTTATGCACCGTTCAACTGGACGCAAGATGACGATAAAAATGGTGCCGTCAAAATCGAAGGCACCAACCAATATGCCAATGGTTATGACGTCCAAATCGCCAAACAAGTCGCAAAAGCATTGGGCAAAAAACCGTTAGTAGTCAAAACTTCTTGGAATGGATTGATCCCTGCATTGACATCAGGTAAATTAGATATGATTATCGCTGGAATGAGTCCAACTGCTGAGCGAAAAAAAGAAATCGCATTTTCCAATAGCTACTACACCAGTGAGCCTGTGGTACTAGTCAACAAAGACGGATCCTATGCCAATGCAAAAACGTTGAAGGACTTCAAAGGAGCAAAAATCACTTCTCAACAAGGTGTCTACCTCTACAATTTGATTTCCCAACTGACAGGCGCTAAACAAGAAACTGCAATGGGCGACTTCGCTCAAATGCGCCAAGCACTTGAGTCAGGAGTGATAGACGGCTACATTTCTGAACGTCCCGAAGCCCTCACAGCAGAATCCGCTAATTCAAAATTTAAAATGATTCAGTTCAAAAAAGGTTTTGAAGTTAATGAAGAGGATGCTACGATTGCAATCGGAATGCGCAAAAACGACAATCGTCTAGAACAAGTCAATGCTGCTATCGCTAAAATCAGTGCCAAAGACCAAGTCGCTTTAATGGACAAGATGATTCAAAACCAACCTGTTGAAACTGACACCAGCAAAGATAAAACTACTTTCTTTGGACAAGTGACAAAGATTCTGAAAGACAACTGGCCCCAATTTCTGCGCGGAGCTGGCTTAACCCTTCTCATTTCCATTACTGGTACAATTGCAGGGCTCATCATTGGTCTCTTAATCGGTGTTTACCGCACCGCTCCTACAGCCAAAAATAAAGCTCTCGCTCTTTTACAAACTTTATTCGGTTGGTTCCTGAATGTCTACATCGAAATTTTCCGTGGAACACCTATGATTGTTCAATCTATGGTTATTTACTACGGAACAGCACAGGCATTTGGAGTTTCCATTGATCGTACAATCGCAGCCATCTTTATCGTTTCCATTAACACGGGTGCTTATATGAGTGAAATTGTCCGCGGAGGAATCTTTGCTGTTGATAAGGGGCAATTTGAAGCCGCAACTGCTCTGGGAATGACACATAACCAAACCATGCGCAAAGTTGTCCTTCCTCAAGTCGTGCGCAATATTCTACCTGCTACAGGGAATGAATTTGTCATCAATATCAAAGATACTTCCGTACTGAATGTTATCTCCGTTGTTGAACTTTATTTCTCAGGAAATACTATTGCCACCCAAACTTACCAATATTTCCAAACCTTTACGATTATTGCCGTGATCTACTTTGTCCTAACATTTACGGTAACACGCATTCTCCGCTATGTAGAACGGCGTTTTGACACAGATGATTACACAACGGGCGCTAATCAAATGCAAACGAAAGGAGTAAAGGCATGAGCGATACCATTTTAGAAATCAATCATCTTAAAAAATCCTACGGACAAAATGAAGTCTTAAAAGACATTTCTCTCACTGTCCACTCCGGCGAAGTCATTTCTATCATCGGAAGCTCTGGTAGTGGAAAATCTACTTTCTTACGCTCTATCAATCTCCTTGAAGAGCCAAGTGGAGGAGAAATCCTTTATCGTGGTGAAAATGTACTAGAAGAAAACTATAACCTCACTCATTACCGTGAAAAACTCGGTATGGTGTTCCAAAGCTTTAACCTTTTTGAAAACCTTAATGTTCTTGAAAATACCATTGTCGCACAAACAACTGTTCTCAAGCGAGAACGAGCAGAGGCCGAAAAAATCGCCAAAGAAAATCTTGAAAAAGTTGGCATGGGGCAACCTTACTGGCAAGCCAAACCAAAACAACTCTCTGGAGGACAAAAGCAACGGGTTGCTATTGCACGCGCCTTATCCATGAACCCAGATGCCATTTTATTTGACGAGCCAACCTCAGCGCTTGACCCTGAAATGGTCGGCGAAGTGCTGAGAATAATGAAAGACCTTGCTCAAGAGGGCTTAACCATGATTGTTGTCACGCACGAGATGGAGTTTGCGCGTGATGTCTCCAATCGTGTCATTTTCATGGACAAAGGCATCATTGCTGAAGAAGGCAAGCCTGAAGACATTTTTACTCACCCTAAGAAAGAACGCACAAAAGAATTTTTACAACGTTACTTACGATAATCCACAACCGACGGGAGTGGGACAAAAATCGGTAATTTCGAAGAAATTTGATTTTGTCGTCCCACCCCCGCACAGTTGAGTAGGGCTGTAAAGGTTGATTTATCAACCGCATAGAACCCACTCACCACTGAGACTTGCAAGAAACTCATAAAAATCTGACGAGGTTAAGGACTTTTGTCCCAGTCTCGTCTTTATTTTCTCTTCAAAATCTTTAAGAAGTCAATTGAAAAACTAATTTTTATTCAAACAAAACAGAATGTTTGAATACACATTCATTAGAACATTTTCTTGTTAAAAATAAAACTCTAATTTTTAAGAATATTTTTTAAAATAGATTGTATTGTAGAAAGCGGTTTATCATTTTTCTGTAAAAATATTCATTTTTAAAAATTAGATAGATAACGAATAAATAAACTTTCCACTTTATAATTATTTGTTATTTCCATATAAAATCATACTATTTTACAATTGCAAACAAAAAAAGCAGGCTGATAGCCTGCTAAAAATACAACGATTAGTTTTCAAACTTTTCGTGGTTTTTATCGTAAAAATCAATCAATCCAAGAGCGGTTTCAAATGAAATATTTTTCACTTTAGCACGGCCTTGAGCAAGGGCAATGATAGACATTTCACGAGCGTTCGTTTCTTTACTGATGCGATAACCCGTGATTTTTTTATCACGAACCCAGCTAACAACTGATTCTACTTTTTCAAAGTTAGATTTAGCCATTTCCTTCTCCTATTTTATTATTTCTAACTAAATATTGTAAAGGTTTTTGTTTGTTTTGTCAATGGAAAAGGCTGTCTATTTTGATGAATAAAACAATTCAGAATATTCTTTATTTTGCTTTAAGAGCTGATAAAATTTGCGTTCGGATACTTTCTACTCCGTCAGGATTGGCTGGTAAGAAAATTGTATTATTTCCCTTATTATCTGCAAAATTATTCAATGTATCAAGATATTGGTTGGTTAAAAGAATTGACATGATTTGTTCTTCTTTCAATTCAACATTTGCACCTTTTAACTCTTTGATAGAGTCTGCCAAGCCATCCACAATCGCTTTCCGTTGTTCGGCGATACCAACCCCATGAAGGCGATCTTTTTCAGCTTCTGCTTCTGCGGCTGTTACAATTTTAATCTTGTCAGCTTCAGCTAATTCTTGCGCAGCAACACGTTTCCGTTGGGCAGCGTTGATTTCATTCATTGATTGCTTGACTTCTGCATCTGGCTCAACTTTAGTAATCAAGGTTTTTACGATGATATAACCGTAAGTAGACATTTCTTCTGCCACTTGCTTTTGGACTTCAAGCGCAATTTCATCTTTCTTTTCAAACAATTCATCCAAGGTCAATTTAGGAACAGATGAACGCAATGCATCTTCAATATAAGACTTGATTTGAGCTTCTGGGCGAATCAATTTATAGTAAGCATCTGTTACGTTATTTTCATTGACACGGTATTGTGTCGCAACGTTCATCATGACAAATACATTGTCTTGTGTCTTAGTTTCAACCACAATCTCACTTTGCAAGAGGCGCAATTGTACACGCGCTGCGATATGGTCAATACCAAACGGCAAACGCAAATGAATCCCGCTATTACTGAGTTTTTGATATTTCCCAAAACGTTCTATAATCGCGACAGACTGTTGACGAACAACATATAAGGAACTAAAAAGAATGAGAATAAGTACGACAACAACAATTGGTACTACTAAAAATAACATGATATGAAACTCCTATCTTCTTTTTCCAAGATTATAGCACACTTATAAGAGTTTATCAAACAGAAACGATAGTTGCAACACTCCATAAGTTTGCTTAAGTTTTTTTAAATCTCTTTACTAAATCCAGCCATTTTCTTGCGCAATTCGAACTGCTTCTAATCGATTTTCCGCTGCTAATTTCGTTAGAATGCTTGACATGTAATTGCGGATAGTGCCATTTGATAGATAAAGCTTTTGAGCAATTTCTTTACTAGACAGACCTCTTGCTGCTGCTTGCAAAACCAAAATTTCCTGATTGGACAAGGGATTTTTACTCGTCATCATGGCTTCCATTAGTTCAGGAGAATATTCTTTTTGCCCTTTTAATACTGTATGAATTGTTTTCATGAGGTCAGCAATACTGCGTTCCTTTAAAACATAGGCATCTACATCTGCTTTGACCGCTCGCTCAAAGTAACCAGGACGTTTAAATGTGGTGACAATAACGACTTTGACGGTTGACTGCTGCACCTTGACCCATTCCAACACATCCAGCCCTGTTTGCTTAGGCATTTCCACATCTAAAATAGCTACATCTATCTTTTGAGATTGCAGCAAGGCCATTGCCTCCTGCCCATTAGAAGCCTGATGAACTGTTTCCACATCTGATTGCATTTCTAGCAATTGGCACAAAGCATCCCGTAGCATGCTTTGATCTTCGGCTACTAATAATTTCATTTGTATCCCTCCATTAGTAAGTTTACTCGAATCATAGTTGGCTGTTTATAACTTAAAACCTCTACTTGTCCAGACAATGCTTCCACACGCTCCCGAATGGAATGCAACTCTTTTCCTGTGACAATTTTGAAACCTTTCCCATTATCCTCAACATCTGTAATTAACCGATTTTTTTCAGAATACAAATGAATTTGGCAACTGCTTGCCTGAGCATGCTTGATGATATTCGTTGCTAATTCTAGTAAAACCATACTTAAACTTGATTGAATATTTGGTGCGATACTAGCAATATTGAGTTGACGCTGTACTTGTACCCGAATCCCACTCATTTCTAGCATAGCCTGAATAGTCACTAGCTCCTCATCCAAGGTTCGTGTTTTTAGATTATTAATAATCCGTCGCACATCTGCCATAGACTGCTTGCTAATTTCATGCACTTCCTGCAATTCTTTACCAGCTTTCTCATAGGATTTCATTTGAAGAAACTGTTGTGCTAATTCTGTCTTGACACTGAGCATAGCAAATGTATGCCCTAGACTATCATGTAGGTCTCGTCCAATACGATTGCGCTCATTTTCAGCTAGAAACAGATTGAGTTGAGCATTCTGCTTTCTTTTTTCCTCCTGAAGCAATTCAGCCACCTGCATGCGATACAATCCGAAGGTCAATAAATCAGCAAATAAAAAGGTCGCAATCAAAAATATCAGATAGGATAAATCACTCGGATTTTTCAGAAAAATAGAAAACAGAATGATTGGCTGTAAGGTAAAAAAGGTCCAAAAGCGCCAAGATTTAAATGGAATTTCATTAAAGTGATAGATTAGTAGATTTGATAGATAAAAGATATACCAAACAAAACTTGGATTTAGCCAAATAGAACTATAAAAAATGTAGGCAATCATTATCCACCAAGACAGCCACTGATGAAACGGATGATTATCGAGTAGAAGATTGTAATAAGCTCCGATAAAAAATACTGTCCACAACAAGAGCAAAAGCGAGTAGTCCCCACCGATGACACCCGCTATTGGAAAGACAATAAAAACTAAAGCAATATGAAACATATAGTGAATATTTTTTAGTTTTTTCCACATAAATTTATTTTACCTCAATCCGTTTTTTAAGTTGAAGAACCACCAGACTGACACCAACTGTGTAAACCAGAACAATCAGTGCTGCAATGGCATTAAACTCACGATGTTCCAAATAAGAAGATACAACCTGCATGAGTTGATAACTAGGCATCAATTTACCGATAGAGCGAAGCCAGGCTGGGAACATGCTCAAAGGAAACCAAAGACCACCTAGGACTGCCAAAGCCATATAGGCAATATTCCCCACAACAGACATAAGCTGAGCGCTGGGAAGCAAACTCACTAATACTCCCATGGCGATGAAAACCAAACTTCCGAACAGGATAATTAGGGCGATGATTAACCAATCCATTGTAGGAAGACTGACTCCACGAACAAAATGCCCAACAGAAAAAACAACGACTATGGAAAGAAGGAAAGTCAGTAAGGCACTGAAAAGTTTGGATATATAATATTCTACCATAGAAACAGGTGAGTGCTGAATCATTTTTTGCCAATTATTGGTTTTATCAGATTGCAAGGAGCTGGGAATACTAAAGAAAGCACTAGACATGATACTGAAAACCGTCATTGAAAAGAGATATAGTCGAAGTACACTGGTTGGTGTGTCGCTTGACATCACGCCTGAAAAAATCAGATAAAAGACACTAGGCAAACCAATAGACAAGAGGTAATAAGCGGCCTGCCGCTTCATTAAAATCAATTCAACCTTCATTAAACTGGTCATATTTTTCATGATACATCTCCTTTTACTCTTGCGTTGTCTCAAAAATACTATCTAATAGTGTCCGGTTGCGTACTTCTACTTCCTCAATCGTACAGCCATTATCTACCAAGACTTGCCACACTTGACCAGCCTTTCTAGTTGCAAAGGACAGAGCATTTTGCTTGATTTCAACTTCGGTCACTTCAGATAACCCTTCCAAAATAGTTTGGTAAGAAAGCGGAATAGTAAAGTGTTTTTCTTGTTCTTCGCTGCGCATGGCATAAGGCGTCGTATCACGAATCAATTCGCCCTTATGCAAAACCAAAATACGATCTGCTGTATGCTCCACTTCCTCAATATAGTGAGAAGAATAAATAATAGTCACACCCTTTTTCTTCAATTCATCCACAATTTCCCAAAAATGCTGGCGAGTTGACGTATCCATAGCAGAAGTTGGTTCATCTAAAAAAAGTATCTTCGGACGACCAATAAGAGCTAAAATAAAGGAAAATAAGCGTTTTTGACCACCTGATAATTTAGAAGCCAACTGTTCTTTTTGCTTATCCGTAAATTTTAAAAGAGCATCAATTTCCTGATTGGTTAGACTGTTTGGGTAAATATTTTGAAAAAAGTTCAATAGTTCTTTCACTTTCAGATCTTCCACTACTGTATTTTCTTGTGGCAAAATAGCAACCATCTGCTGTAATTGCTCATCTGTTGGCTTTAATCCTCGAACACTAGCCTGTCCACTCGTAAGAAATTTATCCCCTAGCAAACAATCCATGAGAGTCGTTTTCCCAGCTCCATTCGGACCAATCAACGCCACACATTCTCCATCGTTAATCGTAAAAGAAATATCCTTCAAAATATCTTTTCCATGAATCTTTTTAGATAAATGGTTCACCTCAATCAGCTTCATCTTTTTCTCCTCATTATTTCTTTGGTGGAAATACAACCCATGCAGAACTCCTAGCAATTGGCTCAGGAAAGTTTCTGGTCAACGATTGAATTACCACAGAGTTACTTGCAGCAAGAAGAATAAAACAGGTTGTAGACTTGGTTTCTAACTCTACATTTCCTCTTGTTACTTTCATTATAGCTCAACTCTTTTATCGCCACTAGATGATTTTGTCATCGCTCAACATGACAAATGTCATAAAAAAGACGACTCTCTCAAGTCGTCCTTTTCATCAGTTATTCTATTTATTCAACACTAAAGAGATATGGATAAACTGGCTGTCCGCCATTGTGAATTTCTACTTCTACATCTTCAAATTTTTCAGTAATGTCTTGCGCTAATTCATTGGCCAAGTCTTCACTTCCATCTTCACCGATGTAAATCGTCACAATTTCACTATCCATATCTAACATTTTACTGAACGTTTCATTCAATGTCGTCAGCATATCTGGATTGGAAACAACAATTTTTCCGTCTACCATACCTAAATTATCATTTTCATGAATTTCAAGACCGTCAATCGTTGTATCACGGACAGCTGTCGTCACACTACCACTGACAACATCTGCAAGTGCAGCAGTCATACGATCATGATTTTCCTCAATAGATTTGCTTGGGTCAAAAGCTAACAAGCTAGTCAAACCTTGCGGAATTGTTCTTGTTTCAATCACTGCAGCAGATTGTTCAATCACTTCAGCCGCTGATTGCGCCGCCATGAAGATATTCTTGTTGTTTGGCAGGATAATGATATGACGAGCATTCACATGTTCAACTGCCTTGATGAAATCTTCTGTTGAAGGATTCATCGTTTGCCCGCCAGAGATGATGTAGTCCACACCTTGCGCTTTAAAGATGTCTGACAATCCTTCTCCTGCAACGACAGCAATGATTGCATATTCTTTTTCTTCTGTTGGCTGGCTATTTTCACGCTCTTCTTTTTCAACCTGCGCTTCGTGTTGATTGCGCATATTATCTACTTTGACCTTGACAAGACTTCCGTATTTCAAGCCTTCTTGCATGACCAAACCTGGGTCTTCCGTGTGAACATGAACTTTTACGATTTCATCATCATTTACGACAAGAAGTGAGTCGCCCAGTTCATTCAAGTAGTTGCGAAATTCATCATAGTCAAATTCTTTAACATACGTTGGACCTTTTTTCAAGGCTACCATAATTTCCGTACAATAACCATATTTGATGTCTTCTGTTGCCACATGACTAGCTACTGACTTATGGTGTTCTGCATTGATCATTTCTGTCATAGTTGCAGGCGTTGCTTGAAATTCTTCAGACGCAATATATTCGCCTGTCAATGCTGACAAAAAGCCTTCATAAATGAAAACAAGACCTTGACCACCAGAGTCCACAACACCAACTTCTTTTAAGACCGGAAGCATGTCAGGTGTTTTAGCAAGAGCCACCTTAGCACTATCAAGAGCTGCTTTCATGACTTCAACAGCATCATTAGTCTCTTCTGCTTTTTTCTTGGCACCAATTGCAGCTCCGCGAGAAACAGTCAAAATCGTTCCTTCAACCGGTTTCATCACAGCTTTGTAGGCTACTTCTACTCCAGATTGAAAAGCAAGGGCTAAATCTTGTCCTGTTAATTCTTCCTTCTCTTTCACACTTTGAGAGAAGCCGCGGAAAAGCTGAGACGTGATAACACCCGAATTCCCACGCGCACCCATTAAGAGACCTTTTGCAAAAATTCCAGCCACTTCACCAACAGTAGAAGCAGATTTGTCCGCAACTTCCTTTGCACCATTTTCAATGGTCATTCCCATATTGGTACCTGTGTCACCGTCTGGCACAGGAAAAACATTTAAAGAATTGACATATTCAGCCTGTTTATTCAAACGAGTAGATGCAGACTGCACCATTTCTTGAAATAAACTAGTAGTAATATTTGACACGATTATTCTCCTACAACTTTAATATTTTGGATATAGACATTTACTGTTTCAGCAGTAATTCCAAGCTGATTTTCAAGACTGAATTTCACACGCTCTTGAATATTTTTAGACACTTCACTAATCTTGGTACCATAGCTCAAAACTGTATAAACATCAACAGCAATGCTACCTTCTTCCGTTGTTTTTACTACAACGCCTTTCGCATAATTTTCTTTGCCTAATAAAGCTTGGAAATTATCTTTAATGGCATTTTTACTGGCCATTCCAACAACACCAAAAATTTCAGTTGCTGCCCCACCAACAATTGTCGCAATGACATCATCTGTCAGTTCGATTTGACCATCTTTTGTATTGATTTTTACAGTCATAGTTTCTACCTCAAAAGTATTTTATAGTTTATTTTACCATATTTTACGCAGACTGTAAAAGAGAGAGTACATAATTAGAAAGGATTCAGTCAATGTTGGGGGTTCCTTGTCGTAAAAAATCTATTTTCTTGTACAAAAAGAAAAGGGACCCCAGAGGTCCGATTCTTCATAAATTAAACGCGTTCAACTTTGCCTGATTTAAGGGCACGTGCTGAAGCCCAAACTTTCTTAGGTTTACCATCAACTAAGATTGTCACCTTTTGAAGATTTGGTTTCACAGTACGTTTTGTTTGGTTCATTGCGTGAGAGCGGTTGTTTCCTGATACAGTTTTACGACCTGTAAAGTAACATACTTTTGCCATTTATACTTGTCCTCCTGATTAGTTTCACGGGCTTTATACCACATACCGTAAAATTTTATCACAATTTTTAAGATTTTGCAAGACTATTTTCTCTATATTTCAAAATTTAGCCAAGGCAGCCCAATCCATCAGTCTTAAATATAGATAATTCCCAAACGACCGAAAGATACATCTCCCTTTACATAGAGGGTCTTGTCTTTCTCATTGATGTTACGGGGATTGGTAACTGTGCCGAAAGCATTGTCTACATCCAACTCCACACGCCAATTACTAGGCACATATAACGTTGCATTCCCAAAAGATATATCAACATCAAAGGTAGCGGAATCGCCTTTTATCGTGGCATTGTCAAAATAAACTGTGGCATTACCAAAGGTACAATCTAGTGTTTCATAGGTAAAATCTTCCGAATTGATGTAGCGCGTACCACTTCCAAAATTAATATCCCCATTTATAATGCGATGAGCATTTGAACCACGATAAACACCCCAAATTCGTTTTGGTTTGAAAATTAAGCCAATACCAATAGAAGCCAGAATCCCTGCTAAAAAAATCGTTCCAGATGAGATTGGCAAAAAGTGATAGCTACTATTTGCAACGATTAAGGAAATAATGGCTAAAATAACCCCACCAGATAAATTTCCTCTCCAAAAATTTTCAATCGCAAAGTAAGCAAAGCCCAGTACAACGAGCATCGGCCAAAAATTAAAATCCATAACTGGAATACCAAAATTTCCTTGTAGCAGCACCCAGCCTGCCAATACCAAAAGCCCCACTCCAAACAATGTTTTTCTCATAATATTTACCTCATTTCACTTAATTTTTCTTTTAAGAATTGAAAATAATGCCGAGACACATGCACTTGCTTATGGGTATCATAAAAGCGAATGCTGCTGGTCCCTGAAAAAGACTTTTCCAACGAATAAATTGCTTTAATATTCGTAATTGTTGACTTAGAAATACGACAGAAATACCGCGGCAAGCATTCTTCCAGCTCATACAATTTCAGTTTGACTTCATAAGCATTATTTCGAGCATGCGCAAAAATCTTATTTCCCTCTGTCTCAAAAAAGAGAATATCTGCTAAATCAACATAATATTCGCTCGTATCTTTGTAAAAAAGAATAGACGGCTTAGCAACTTCTTCCAGAGAACGCTGAATGCGCTCTATCTGTTCATCAAAGCGAGGTGCCTTAATGACAATTTCTGCTTCTTCCAGATTAGAATCTAGCTCAACTCGAATTTTCATAAACGCTCCCCTCGTTTTTCTTTATTTTATTATAACAATTGGTTCGTGAAATTCAAGCGGTTTTCAGTAAGTGGTTCATTTCGAGACGCAAGTGGTCGTGAAATCTGAATAACTTCCTTGCTTTTTCATAAGTTGACCAGATTCTAGCACCTTTTTACGCAACAACACTTTATAAATAACAAAAAAAGCCTTCAATTCAATGAAGACCTTCAATAATGCCGATTATAGGGCTTGAACCTACGACCTACGCGTTACGAGTGCGTTGCTCTACCAACTGAGCTAAATCGGCGTAATAAACGTATAAATCTATTCTAGCATGCAAATTTGATTTGTCAAGAGGAAAAGAAAAAATAATAAATCCCATACTACATTCAATCAAATAACTCAAAGAAAAACAAAAATCCCGCACAAGGCGAGATTTTCTTGTCTATTTAGTAAGCGATTAAGCTTTACCTTCTGAACCAAATACGTCAATACGTTCTTCAACAGCTTCTGTAATTGCTTCGAAACCTGGTTTCAAGAATTTACGTGGGTCAAAGAGTTTCTTCTTATCGTATTCTGCTTCGTTTGCTTCGTATTCAGCAACGAATTTACGAGTAGCTTTTGCAAAGGCAATTTGACATTCAGTGTTTACATTTACCTTAGCAACACCAAGTTTAATTGCTGCTTGGATTTGGTCGTCAGGAATACCTGAACCACCGTGAAGTACGATTGGGAATCCAGGGACAGCTTCTGTCAATTTTTGCAAGTGGTCAAGGTGAAGACCTTTCCAGTTAGCTGGGTATGGTCCATGAATGTTCCCAATACCTGCTGCAAGGAAGTCAATTCCAGTTTCAACCATTGCTTTTGCATCTTCGATTGGAGCCAATTCACCATCACCGATGATACCATCTTCTTCACCACCGATTGTACCAACTTCAGCTTCTACTGACACGCCATTTGCATGCGCAAATTCAACCACTTTGCGAGCTTTTTCAAGATTTTCTTCAACTGGAAGATGAGAACCATCAAACATAACTGAAGTGTAACCAACTTTGATACATTCAAGTGCATCTTCATAATGACCATGGTCAAGGTGAATAGCAACTGGTACAGTAATTCCCATTGATTCTACAAGGTTTTCGATGAGAAGTTTACATACTTTGTAACCGCCCATATATTTAGCAGCACCCATAGAAGTTTGGATAAGAACTGGAGCTTTTTTAGCTTCTGCTGCACGCAAGATAGCTTGAGTCCACTCAAGGTTGTTTGTATTAAATCCACCAACTGCATAACCATTGTCACGAGCTGCTTGGACAAATTTTTCTGCTGAAACGATTGCCATTAGTATTAGGCCTCCTATTTATTTTTATGGGTTTTCCCATTTACATTGTTTATTTTATCACTTTTTAGGAAAAAATACCAGCATTTCCTAATCTTTTAAGCGCTTTCTCTTATAAAACTGTTTTTCCTGCTTCATATTTCAAAAATGATAAAACAAAATATAACTATAGTAACAAAAAAACCGGCCGAAGCCAGCTTACCTGATGCGGAGAGAGGGACTTGAACCCTCACGACCTAAAGCGGTCACAGGATCCTTAGTCCTGCGCGTCTGCCAATTCCGCCATCCCCGCGATTGAGTACCTTATTAGTATAACAGGATAGAAACTCCTTGTCAAGAAAATTTTTTGAAAAAATGTATCTGTCAGCACTTAAAATCACTCCCTAATGCCAACTCTTGTTTGAAACTTCTTCAATATATGTTCTTTAGACATGACAACAAAAAGAAACTCCTACGAAGCTTATCGTTTGTAGAAGTTTCTTACATTTGTTTTATTTCACATGATTTTCGTAGTCATCTTGTGCTTTTTTATTAGAGATTTCTTTTTCTTTTAGCCATTTCTTTTTAGCACTTTCGTATTCTTTTGTTGTTACAATTTTGTCTTGCAATTTGACATATTTAAAGTAACTGCTTGAAGCACCTTTGATTCCAACTAATGAGTAAGAACGGCTAAATGGAACTGTTTTCGTCACGGACGGTGTTCCTCCAAGAGAGAGGTTTGGCATTGTCAAGCCACTATCGATTAACCATGCTTGTGCCTCGGCATATTTTTCATAGCGTGTAGTTTCATTGGTTTCAGCATTTGCTTCTGCTAGCATCTCTGTATATGTGTCCAGTCCAACTGCCTTGATCTTATCATTTTCTTGACCTGGTTCCAGACCAAAGTTTTGTAAACTACCACCATTTTTTGTATTCAAAGTATCTAGATAAGTAGATGGGTCTTGATAGTCACCAGACCAACCACCATTATACAGATCGTAGTCTTTTTGAGCAGCTGTATTAGCAAAATAACTGATATTATTTAATTCATCTGAACTCATTTGTTGAATATCAATGACAACATTTTCTGTGCCCAAGACGGACTCAACAGATTGCTTCATGGAACTTTCCCATTGAACACCAATTTTACTTGTCTGATCAGCTGGTACATCTAAGTGGATAGGGAACTGAACACCCTTTGCTTGCAGTTCTGCTTTAGCTTGAGCAAACTTTGCTTTAGCTTTTTCTGGATTGTAATAAGCATCTTGTGCATCGGCTAAATTCATGTTTGACCATTCTGAGCCATAGTTTACTAGCTTAGAAGACACAACATCACCAAACGTTTTATCACCGATAGAAACAAATGTTGGTGGCACGAGTGTGTTCCGCAATACCTTTGTTGCTCCGTCTTTCCCATTACTTTGTGCACCATAAGAAGTACGATTATAGGCAAAGTTGATAGCTTGACGGAAAGCTTTGTTTAGCACCGCTTCTTGTGTCGCAGCCTTTTGAGCATCTGTTTTCTTCGATGTATGGTTGTAAGACTGACGATTTAAATTAAAGTTATAATAGTAGCTGGTCGCATCTTGCAAGCTATAGATGATATTGTTAGCATATTGTTTCTTAACAGAAGCAAAACTAGAGCTATTTGGATAAAGACGAGCTGCACTATAGGCACCATCTGTGAAGTTACGGATAAGGGCTTCTTGGTCAGAGCCGTCATAATATGTCAATTTAATGTTATCCAAATGAACATTCTTTTTATCATAGTAATGAGGATTTTTAGCAAATTCCATAGAAGACTTGGCTGTCAGAGACTTCAATAGATAAGGACCATTGTATAGAATGCTGGTTGGTTTTACAGAACCAAAATTTTTTCCTTGTGATTTCAAGAAATCTGCATTAACTGGGAAGAGGATATTATTGGTCGTTTTTGAATTCCAATAAGTCTCTGCACGGCTGAGTGTATACTGTACTGTATAGTCATCTAGAGCTTTTACTCCAACCGTTGAAAAATCTTTCGTTTCACCCTTGATGTAAGCATCTAAACCTTTGACAGAATCTTGAACGAGGTAAAGGGCTTCTGATTTATTATCTGCGGCGTATTTCAAGCCAGTTACAAAGTCTTGCGCTTTTACACTTGCGTACTCTTCACCTTCTGATGTGTACCATTTAGCATCTTTACGTAATTTATACGTATATGTCAAGCCATCTTTGGAGACTGTCCATGACTTAGCAAGCGCCGGAACTAAATTTCCGTATTGGTCATTTTCCAATAATCCATCAACTAAGTTAGTCACAACATCTGAAGTTGTCGCACGGTTCGCCATCAGATAATTTAGCGTGTCTGGATCTTGTGTATACACGTATGAATAAGTTGATGTGCTAGAAGCTGACTTGCCACAACCTGATAATAGGATTCCAGCGCTTAGCACAACTCCTGTTGCAATAATCCATTTTGATGATTTCATAGATAAACCTCCTCTAATGTCACATCTTGTTACATTGAATATTATACCGAAATAGTTTCAAAAAGTAAAGAGCTGTTTTTGACAGAAAATATTATTTATTCAAAATACTAGTCATTTGCTGCATAATATGATTAAAATAAGCCGCAAAATACATAAAGAAGCAAAAACAATAAATTTATCTTTTGACTCAAATTGAATAAACATTCTTTTAAAGTTAAAAAATAAGCCATTCTACTTTATGAAGATAGCAACTGCTCCCCTCCCTCAACTAAATATTGAACCTATTATACACTTTTTTCGTATAAGTACAAGAAAAATCATGATTTTTTAATATATTTTTCGGATTTTCTGCTATTTAAAAACAAAAAAGAGACATCCAGAGATAAAATTTGCATTTTTTAGTTTCTAACCTCCTCTCTCAGAGGGGTGGTTATTCAGCAATCTAGAAGACTAGTGAGGTAGGGACGAAGTTTTCGTCACAAAAAAGCGAGGCAGAAATAATATTGTCCCCACCTCGTTTCTCTTATAAATATAAAATTGCAAGTGTTAGTAAGCTAGCTACAAGACCAATTCCCCAGAAAAAGAAATCGACCTTCCATTCGCTCCAAGCTTTACCATGTCCTGACAAACCACCTAATTCAAAATGGTGATGAACTGGTGTCATCCGGAAAATCCTTTTACCACCGGTCAATTTGAAATAAGAAACCTGCATCATAACCGAAGTTGTCTCAAAGACATAGACAATTCCAATGATGAGCAGCGTCCATTCTTGATGGAGCGCCATCGAAATGGCTGCTAACATACCGCCAAGCGCTAAGCTCCCTACATCACCCATAAAAATTTTAGCTGGTTTATGATTGAAAATGAAGAAGGCAAGCAGACCGCCAATCATACTCAAAATGACAATTAAAATATCAAAACGATGCTGAACAGTCGCAATAACTGCATAAGCTGCTAAGCTGATTGTAACAGAAATGCTAGCTAACCCATCAATACCATCTGTTAAATTGACTGCGTTGGAAAAACCGACCAGCCAAAAGAGTGCAAAAGCGATATAAAGATAACCTAAATGAACTGGGAAACCAAAAACATTGAGTAAGTCACCGCCACCATGAGTATCAAAGAAAAAGTAAAAAACAATACCACCGATAATTTGAAGAGCTAGTTTCTGCTTGGGATTTAAACCTTCATTTATTTTGCGAAAAACTTTTAAAAAGTCGTCTAAGAAACCAACAATGCCGTACAAAACAAGAATAAACAATATCATCAAGGCAGCGCTTGAGAGTTCTCTTGATATAAGCGCAATCACAAAACTGGACAAAACGGAAGCTAGCAAGAAAACAGTCCCACCCATGGTTGGAGTTCCCGCTTTTGCTTGGTGCTGCTTCACATCCTCGTGCATTTGTTGCCCAGAAATATGGGCTTTATGATAAAAACGAATAAAAGCAGGTATTCCAACCAGAGTTAGAATAAAGGTCACAACACCTGCAACGATAGCTTGTAACATGCTAATCTCCTAATGTAATTGTTATTTCTTTTATTTTCTTGAGTGATGCGTTGGTTTTAATACTTTGGGCAACGACTTTAGAGCCTTTGCCCTTAACATGCACTTTTATGCCTAACCATTCACCGAATGTTTCAACATTTTTCTTGGTCCAACCGTACATATCCGGCATTTCAGTAAAGTCATCTGTTAAGACAAGGATTTGCTGATTGGATTTCAGTGCTTCACCTGTTTTTACAGAAACTTTTTTAATATTTTTACCAGTACCTAGGATAATAGGTTGTACAAGATTACGTCGTAACTCATCTGCTAAATCACCAGAGCTGGTATTTTTAGTAGAGGGCATTTTATAAGCCATTTCTTTTGAAACCGACTTTAGAATAGGGGGTTGCGTCGTCAAGTTCAACGTATCCTTCATTGCCACTGCTTCTTCTAGCACCGGATTAACAACTTCTTTCCAGAAGATTGGTTGGAAAGATTCTGAGGGCTGTTTCAGAGTTACATACATGATAAAATCAGGATTTTCTGCTGGTGTCATTGCCACAACAGAATAGATGTAATCATTTGCCCCTGTCAGATAACCGCTGCCATTTTCTCCGGCAATTTGTGCTGTACCGGATTTAACTGCCACATTTTGATTAGGCACTTTGATAATCGGACCTTCTGCCTTGCTATATAAGGTTCCGTAAATAGGATCTGTACCGACAGTCACCATATGGTCTCTCGTTGACTTAGCAGCATCTTTGGAAACAGGGTGCCCGACAATTTCTGTAGAAGCCTTACGCGCACTCCCACTTTTGGAATCATAAATTGCACTGATGAATTTTGGTTCAACCATTACACCATCATTAGCGATGGAAGAAAAAGCACGCAACATTTGTATCTGAGTAACTGAAATCCCTTGACCAAAAGCACTCATTGCATACGTAACGATATTATCTGCCGGAAGACCACCGTAATCTTCATAATTCATTCCAAAGCGTGTAGGTAGTCCAAATTTAAACTTGCTAAGATAGTCTAGCCATTTTTCGTCACCCATTTTTTTCTCAAGAGAAGCCATTCCCACATTACTAGAAAGAGCAAAGCCTTGAGCATAGGTTAATGTCTGTCCTTCAGAAAGTCCCATGTTGACATTCCAGTCTCGAATCGTTACATCCGCAATTTGTAAGCCACTATTATTATACGTTTCATTTTCTGGGAAAGTGTTATTGTCTATAGCTGCAGCTAGTGTCATAACCTTCATCGTTGAGCCAGGTTCATACTGATTTTGATAGAGAGCACTAGACCAAGCAAAGTCTTTTGTCAGATCTTGCTTCGTATCAGCATCAAAACTTGGACGCTGCGTCGTTGCAAGGATTTCTCCAGTTTTTGCACTGACTAATGTGGCACTGGCATAAGTTCCCTTAGCTTTTTCCACAAACGCATTCATCCGCGTTTCAAGGAAAGACTGTAGGTCTGAGGATAAGGTTGTATAAACATCTTTTCCATCTTGTGTTTGCCTTGAAACCTTGTCTGATCCCGGTACTATATTTCCGTTTTTATCTTTTTCATAGGTGATGACACCATTTGTTCCGGCTAACGTCTTGTTTAAAGCAGCTTCTAAACCTGTTGTTCCAACAAGTGTTTTACTACCATCTTTATTTTCTTGTAACTGAGCCAATCCAACAAAAACAGAAGCAAAATTCCCATTTTTATAGCTTCTATTTGGACTAGTTGTGAAATCAACTCCCTTTACTTTCGCTTTTTTCAATTCCTCACGAATGGTATTCATATTGCTATAACTGATACCATTTCCTTGAGCACCAAACGAAACTTGTTGTAATTTTTTTCGAGATAGTTGTTTTTTGACGTAGTCCTTGTCCATACCAAGATACTTGTTAAATACATCAGCTACCTTATCGTATTGAGATTCTTCTACATAGAGAATTTCTCCTGTTGCTGACTTATAGCTTTTATCAATAACAGCATAAACATTATAAGAAGTTGCATCTTCAGCTATTGGCAAACCATTACGGTCATAAATAGTTCCACGTTTAGCTGGGACGATCTTTGTGATTTGATGCACTTGACTTGCCTGTTCAGCTAAATTCACACCAAACTTCTTTCCCGTTCCAATGATAATTGCAAAATTGATTAGGAAAACAAAAAAGACAAAAACCGTCAAAACGCTTAGATTTTTCCCTACTCGTCTACGGTTGTAACCAGGATTCCTACGATTTTTCAAAGCATGGTTTAAAATTCGTCTTCTGAGTCCATTCATGCTCTACTCCGCCGTTCTGATATTTTCATTATTCTGAGTCATTTCTTGCGAACTCGCTAATTTTGACAAACGTTCACTACGAATCAATTCGTTTACTTCTTGTTTAGCATCATCTAGTTCTGTGCGCTTTGCTTCAATTTTTGAATTGACAGTCGTTAAATCACGTTGCACCTGCAATAATTTTGTTTGCATAAAGACAACACTGGTTGCTAAGATAACCGCTGTCAAGACTATAGCGCCATAAAATGCCTTTTCAACACGAGAAAATTTTTGGATACGCGCCTGAAGTATCTGACTAGTCATTCTTGGTCTATTATTTGCCATCTCAATCCTCACTTATGTACTTTTTGCGCTACACGCAGCTTGGCTGAATGCGCGCGATTATTGTTATCTAGTTCTTCTTTACTTGGTAAAATAGGTTTTCGAGTAACCAATTTCATTTTAGGTTGTAAATCCTCTGGAATAAATGGTAAGCCTTTCGGCACATCCACTGTTGATGCCTCTTTAAAAAGTTGCTTGGTCAAGCGGTCTTCTAACGAATGAAAAGTAATCACAGAAATCCGCCCATCAACCGCTAACAAATCCATCGCCTGTTGAATGGACTCGTCTGCCGCTCCCAACTCATCATTGACCTCAATACGAATGGCTTGAAAAATCTGTTTAGCTGGGTGACCTTTTTTCTTTAATTCCTTGGCAGGCTTAGCAGATTTAATAATCTCTGCCAACTCCGTAGTGGTTTCAATCGGTTTCTTTTCACGCATTTGCTCAATTTTACGAGCAATTTGTTTTGAAAATTTATCTTCTCCATACTTAAAAAAAATCCGCACCAAATCATGATAGCTATATTGATTAACTACTTCATAAGCTGTTAGCTTTGCCTCACGATTCATTCGCATATCAAGCGGGGCATCTTGTTTATAGGAAAAGCCACGCTCACGCTCATCAAGTTGCGGACTCGAAACTCCTAAATCATAACAAATACCATCAATTTCTTCAACACCTAGCTCATTCAAACGAGCCTTTAAATGACGAAAATTGTCATTGATAAAAGTCACCATTCCTCGCGCCACATAGGGTGCTAAGCGTTTTTGAGCATGCTCAATAGCAGTCTGATCTTGATCAAAAGCATATAGATGACCGTTTTTTCCTAATTTACTCAATAAATATTCACTATGTCCTGCTCCACCTAATGTTGCATCAACATAGACTCCATTTGGTTTTATATCAAGTTGATCAATGGTTTCGTGCAGAAGAACTGTTACATGATGAAATTCATTTGTCATATCTTTACTATTATACCACAAAGATTTAAAAAAAGAATTTTAGAATCATGTAAAGTTTTTTGTCAATTATATTTGACATATTTCACAAGTATATTTATAATAAAAGGACAAAAGTCACTTATATTTGACACTAGGATAAGGAGAAATGCATGAATCACGTGAAAGATTTCCGAAAAAATCTAGGACTATCGCAACTAGACCTTGCCAAACAAATCGGCGTTTCGCGGCAGACAATTAACATGATTGAAAACAACAAATATAATCCCACACTAGAACTTTGCATTAACCTAGCACTAGCTTTGGAGACAGACTTAAACACACTTTTTTGGAATAAGTAAAAAATAGAAAGGCTACATTCAAATGAAACTTCAACAATACAAAAAAATTATTTTACCTCTTCTAACTATTCTCCTTATCATTTCCTTCTACTTTTTCTTCACCTTGACAGATCCTATATTGTTTTGGATAGATGTGGCAGTGATTGCTTGCTGCATCTTTCTCGGTCGAAAATTTTTGAAGAAGGATTAGACTTCTTGCGCCTTCCTTGTCGTTTTTTAAGCTACTTTGTGGTAAAATAAAGTCATTATTCTATGAAGGAAGATAAGAATGTCACGTTTTTTATCAAGATTGTCTCCTGCGAGGCGTATTTTATTGAGTTTTGCCTTCGTTATCGTGGTGGGCTCTCTTCTTTTAGATCTGCCTTTTATGCAGACAGCGACTTCTAAAGCTAATTATTTTGACCACCTCTTTACATCAGTTTCAATGGTTTGTGTGACGGGGCTTTTTACGCAGTCTGTTGCAGATACTTACAATGTTTGGGGACAGATTATCTGTATGCTCCTCATTCAGATTGGCGGATTGGGGCTGATTAGCTTTATTGGGCTGATTTATGTCCACTCCAATCAGAAACTCAGTTTTTCCAATCGTACTACTTTACAAGAAAGTCTTAGTCGAGATGAGACAAATTCTATTCGCGACTTTCTTCGCTCCATTTTTCTCATTACTTTCAGCATTGAAGCTCTTGGAGCATTTATCCTCAGTTTTCGCTTTGTCCCCCTTTTAGGATGGGGAAAAGGACTTCTAACTTCCATTTTCCTTGCTATCTCTGCATTTTGTAATGCTGGATTTGACAACTTAGGAAGCACTAGCTTATTGGCATACAAAACAGATGCCTTGGTCAATTTGACCATTGCTGCCTTGATTATCATGGGAGGCTTGGGTTTTTCAGTTTGGTTTGACTTAAAAACAAATATTCAAACAAATGGGCGAAAACGAAAACTACGTTTTCATACAAAATTAGTTCTGGCTTTGACTGCCATTATCTTAATCAGTGGAAGCTGTTTGACATTTCTAACAGAATACCAAAATGCAGCTACAATCGGGCAACTTCCTTTTGGAAAAAAACTGTTAGTCAGCTTCTTTCAAACTGTCACCATGCGGACGGCTGGCTTTGCAACAATTGACTATACACAAGCTCGCCCAGTGACACTTCTCCTTTACATCATTCAAATGTTTCTAGGGGGTGCTCCCGGAGGAACGGCAGGGGGACTGAAAATCACTACTTTTTTGGTCGTATTAGCCTTTGCCCGAACGGAAATCCTTGGCTTGCCTCATACTAATTTTGGACACCATACGTTTTCTCCCTCTACCATTCAAAAAGCCTTTAGTGTCTTGATTGTCTTTACAACAACCTTTATCATTGGCTTGACTTTTTTGACTATGGTCGCTGATAACGGACATCGTTTTATTTACTTAATGTTTGAAGCCATGTCCGCTCTTGGAACGGTAGGCGTAACGGCAAATCTAACGCCTACTTTAAATCATGCCGCCTTAACGGTGATTATGTTTTTGATGTTTATCGGACGAATTGGACCACTGACCCTAATCGTTAGTCTCTCCAATCGAAAATCAAAGAAAAAAGATACGATTAAATTTTCCAACGCAAATATTATTATCGGATAGGAAGGAATTTCATGGATAAACGAACAATTGGCATACTGGGACTAGGAGTTTTTGGCCGCAGTATCATTAACACGCTCCGTAAATACAACTGCGATATTATCGCTGTTGACGATCATGAAGATGTCATCAACCATTTTGAACCCATTTTAGCACGAGGCGTGGTCGGCGATATTACAGACCACGATTTGCTGCAAGCTGCAGGAATTGATACCTGTGATACGGTAGTGGTCGCTACTGGTGACAATCTAGAATCGAGTGTCCTTGCCGTCATGCACTGCAAATCATTAGGCGTTGAAAAAGTAATTGCCAAAGTGAAAAGTAAAACAACCCGTGAAGTGCTGCTAAAGGTCGGAGCAGATCGCTGTATCTCCCCTGAGCGAGAAACAGGAATTTCACTTGCAAAAAATATCCTGCATCAAGCTACGACTGACGTCATTGAACTAGATAAAAATGTATCTATTATCGAATTTTATCCACCTCAGTCTTGGATTGGTAAGAACTTAGCCCAATTAAAACTTCGTCAAAACTACAACCTCAATATCATTGGTTTTCGAGAAATGCCCGACGGTGTTCTCAACATTGATACATCACCTGACTATACCTTTAAAAAGGACGAATTGTTGATGGCAGTTATTGACAGTCAAACATTTGACCATTTTGAAGATATTACAAAATAGCCCAACAAAAATCGCTGAGAAACATTCTCGGCGATTTTTGTTGTCTTTATTACGAATTTGGGTCATCCAAGCTTCGACCGTGCAAGCCTTTTTCACGTTGGACTTGGCGAAGTTTTTCTGGCGTGATGTCATTTCCCTCTTCATCCACAATTTTAATCCCTTCAATGTGGTGGCGAACGCTACGACGATAGCCTTCAATGTATTCTTCACGCAATTTAGCTTGCTGTACTTTTTCTTCTGGCGTTAGACCAACTGTTTTTTTCTTTTTGGCAAGTTCGTTGATGCGTTTGATTTTCTTTGGTTCCATTTTTTCCTCCTTGGATTATTTTGTATTGATTTGGTTAAATTGTGCCACTTTTTTGGCTTTCGTCACTAAGGCAGCTAAGAGTGCCAAACGATTTGCTCGGATTGTTTCATCTTCAGCCATAACCATAGTATTGTCAAAGAAAGCGTCAATCACTGGACTTAAAGCGAAGAGTTGCTCAATATTATCTGTTAAGTCATCAGATAACGTTAAGTTTTCTACTGCTGCATAAAGGGCTTTTTCTTCGGCATTTTCAAAGAGGCTCTCGTCCACAACACCAGCCGTTTCTGCTTTTTCTGCCAAGTTAAAGACACGTGCTAAACTTTCGACCGACGATTTGAAAGAATCTTCTTGTGCTTTTTCTGCCAAAAGACTTGCTGCTTCAACCAAGTCCCGCACAACAAACGTTGAACTATTTAAAACAGAAGACACGATATCTTTTGGAACATCGCTGTCCATCATTTTTTCAATACGTGCACGGAAGAAATCAAGCACTTGTTCTTTATTGCTATATGTGAGACTGTCAAATTGCAGCGCATAAATCTCTTCTACCAATTCATCTAAAGCAATGTGCCAACCAAATTTATCAAGAATACGCACGACACCTTGCGTTGCTCTACGAAGAGCATAAGGGTCATTTGAACCGCTTGGAATGAGTCCGACTGAGAAGAAAGAAAGAATCGTGTCCATCTTGTCTGCAATGGCTAAAATGGCACCAATTTTCGTGTCTGGCAATTCACCGTCACTTGCAGTTGGCAAATAATGCTCCCGAATGGCTTTAGCTACTGCTGTGTTTTCTCCTGCAAGCAGGGCATATTTTTCACCCATGATACCTTGCAGCTCATCAAACTCACCAACCATACCAGTCAACAAATCAAACTTGTAAATGGCTGCAGCTCGCGCTACGTCTTTCATTTCTTGCTTAGATAACTGAGCTTTTTCTGCTAAAAGGGCTGCAATTTTTGCTGTTCGCTCCATGTGCTCTGCCAGAGAGCCGATTTTTTCATGGAAAGTCACATTTTTCAACTTGTCCACCAAGTCAGAAATAACCAATCGTTGATCTTCACGCCAGAAAAATTCTGCATCTTCTAACCGAGCCACTAAAACTTTCTGATTTCCTTTGACGACATTTTCAAGGTGTTCTGCATTTCCGTTGCGTACCGATACGAAATATGGAAGCAGTTTGCCATTTTCATTGCGAACGACGAAATAGCGTTGGTTGACTTTCATGGAAGTCACGAGAACTTCCTCAGGTACCTCCAGATAACGCTCGTCAAAACGTCCGATAAAAGCGGTTGGGTATTCAATTAAATTCAGCACTTCGTCCAGCAAATCTTCGTCAATCTCCACATGAACGTTGTGCATTTTCTCGATTTCTTTGATTTGATCCAAAATCATATTTTCTCGTTCCATTGGGCTGGCAATGACAAAAACTTTGCGCAAGTCCTCTTCATAAGAATCTGCTGACTGAATCTTCACTTCATGACCGAGAAAACGATGACCCCGACTTGTCCGTCCGCTTTCAATATCGAACAAATTCATCAAAAAGGACTCATCGTCCAACAACACAGTTAGGGTATGAACGGGACGGATATATTCAAATGTATTGCTCCCCCAGTGCATATTGACCGGAAAGCTTAGTGAAGTCAGCACATCAACAACTCCATCAATTAATTCTTCAACAGGTTTTCCGATTTCTTGTTTGGTCACATAGACATATTCCTCACCTTTTACTTCACGAAATGTGATATCTTCAACCGTCAAGCCTTTTCCACGAACAAAACCTTGCGCGGCTTTGGTGAAATTTCCCTCTGCATCCAAAGCAATCTTCTTGCTTGGACCTTTAAAATCTTCTGTTAAGTCCGTTTGCTTCTCACTTAAATTGGACACGCGCACAGCCAAGCGACGAGGAGTTGAAAACATTTCAATCTTATCAAAAGTTAAACGATTGTCTGTTAAAAAGGCTGCCATTTTATCACGTAATTGCTTCATACTTGGTGTTACGACATAGGCCGGCATTTCTTCCAGCCCTAACTCAACCAATAAATTCTTTGTCATTTTTATTCCTCCTCAGCCAATAATTTCTCACGTGTTGCTTCATCTAATAATGGATAGCCTAGTCGTCTGCGCTCTGCCACAAAAGTTTTAGCAACAATACGTGCCAAATTGCGAATCCGAGCAATGTAACCTGCCCGCTCCGTCACCGAAACAGCTCCGCGAGCATCCAATAGATTAAAGGTGTGCGAACATTTTAAAACATAATCGTAAGCAGGGTGAACGAGATTATACTCTAAACAACGCTTAGCCTCAGCTTCAAAATGATCAAAATTTGCTAAAAGCAAAGCTTGATCACTCACTTCAAAACTGTATTTTGAATGTTCAAATTCTGGTTGGCGGAAGATTTCTCCGTATTTTACGCCATCAGCCCATTCAATATCATAAACAGAATCCACCTCTTGAATATAAGATGCCAAGCGCTCCAAACCATAGGTAACTTCAGATGTCACTGGGTTGGTAGGCAAACCACCGACCTGTTGGAAATAAGTAAACTGCGTGATTTCCATACCGTCAAGCCATACTTCCCATCCTAGACCTGCAGAACCTGTTGAAGGATTTTCCCAATTGTCCTCTACAAAGCGAATATCATGTTCCAACGGATTAATTCCCAATAACTCCAAAGACTGCAAATACAGCTCTTGAATATTACTTGGACTTGGTTTCATCACAACTTGAAACTGGTGGTGTTGGTAAAGGCGATTCGGATTTTCACCGTAACGTCCATCTGCTGGACGACGTGAAGGCTCTACATAAGCTGCATTCCACGGCTCAGGACCAATGGCACGAAGAAAAGTGTATGGGCTCATGGTCCCAGCACCTTTTTCATTATCATAGGCCTGCATAAGCATACAGCCCTGTTCATTCCAAAAATGCTGCAACGTTAAAATAATTTCCTGAAAGGTTAATTTTTTAGACATTTATAACTCCTTATCCCTTATCATCAAAAAAGTGGAACTGCATCGATACGACACCTACACAAATTGCATAGGGGCGTCAAAACGCGGTTCCACCCTAGTTTATTACTTCATTGTTAATATAGCCTTAAGATAACATCAAGGACTAAAATTTACCGAAAGCTCCATCTTCATTCAGCTCTTATCTGGCTTCCACCATCCCAGACTCGCTAGCAAGTAATTGCATGAGACTTCTTTCATACAAAACATTATAGCAAGAAATAGGAAATTTGTAAAAGGAAAATATTTTCTTTTACGTCTATTTGTTAGAATTTCCACACAAACTACACTAATTGAGCTAGTAAACACCTACCAGATGGTTATCTGATTCGTTCCATTCGTTATCTAACTAAAACTACTATTTTGCCTGTCTTCGCAGTGAATTATTCCCTAAGCCCTTTCAAAAACTCGTCTAGTTTTTGCTAGGCTTCTGGATGGTGCCTCTGAGCTGGTCCAGCATGTTCAGGAGGTCGGAGGTCTTGGTCTCAATCTCGCTATTAGTGCAGTTAATATTGGCGACAATCTCCGTCAGCGGAGCCACTTCCTCCTCCTCAAAGGTATCCACATAGCGGGGGATACCCCTTGAGATTAAAGTTATTTTTCTCTAGCTCCTCATCCATAATCTCTGCTACAAATAAGAGCAGCTTGTCGGACAGGTACTTGTAAAAGACCATACCCAGCAGGTAGGACTTATAGTCATTGGCATCCATCTTAGAGCGGAGCACATCCGCCGAACTCCAGAGGGCCTGATAAAGTTGTTTCTTGTATCATCGGTTACTTTCTGCAGTTTCTTAGCTTGTTTCCTATTCTAAATCTATTTTGTATCGAGTATCATCTTTTCTCTTGAAAGTGAATCCATTACTTTCAAGGATAGATAGTCTAGAAGATATTTTGCTAATTACCTTCTTTGTGTAGTCAGTGAACTTATACGGATTATCAAATTCATACCTTCCCGTCCATAAGATATAAGTTTTATCAGGTGGAATGTAATCAAATTCTTTAATTCCCATCTTGTTTGAAATAATTGATTGAACAATCCAAAATGACAGAAATTGATGGTCATTCAATGAATTAACTGTCTTCCAGATAAACTCATTCCATTCGTCAAATTTTTCCCATATGTTTAAACTAGATAAGTATGTTAACACTAAAAAATCCCCACGTTTAAAAGAACCAATGTTCTTTAGTTCACGTTCTAAATCAGGGTAAGCTATTCCCAACTCATGAAAACTCAACAACCTATATTTTTGGAAAAAATAAATTCTTTCCGAAATATCCAGATTTTCTGATTCTAACAAATCCTTCCATGTATCTATAATTTTAAAAATTGTTTCTTCATCATCAGGCTCCCTACGTTCATAGATTGGAAAAGCTTTTTTAAATTTTTCATGAATTATATATTCCATTGACGGACTATTGTAAAATTTCATAGATTCTCTAATAACTAATCGAATTAAGCTATCCTGTTTTTCATCACTAAAATATCGAAATTGGCTAGCCAAATATTGATAGAAATCAGATGATTGAGAAGAATCTCGTAACTCGTCTATAAATTCTTCTCCTCTATATTCAAAAAAAGTAGCCATTTCATCACTTGTACGATTTGAAGTTGATTCATAAAGAAAATAGGCATTTTTATTCTTGTTGAAACAAACTGGATATTCTTTGTTATCATATTGTTGTATTTTCTGAATGGATTCTTTAATAGTCGGCCCTAATTTCATTATCTCAGTAAAATCCGCTTTCTCATTGTCATCAACTTTAATCAATTTTTCTTCAACTAAATCCTTGTATAAATTTGAATGGAATAAATAAATATAAATAACCCAGAGTTGCTGTTCTATTTGAACATGACCTAATTTGCCTCTAACAAAGAATTCCTGATTAACATAATCATTAAAATGTTCTCTATCTCGCAAATTTCTATTTTCAGAACGAATATGATTCTTGAAATCATAAGGAAGCTCTGTTCCTAGCTTATGCTCAAGAATAACAAAATAATCATCCCAAATATTGGAAGGGTGCAAATCAAAAGGCAATTCAACTCTTCTGTCAATAATCTTAGATAGATAATTTTCTTTAACTACATGAATCAGCTCAATATCACCGACAAAAACAATAGGCAGGCGTCCTTTTAAAAGACTAAATAATTTGTAGGCTTCTTCCTGTTGTTTTTCTGATAGGCGGTCAAAATCATCAATAACCAATATTTTGTTAGATAATGAAACATATTTACTAGTTAATAGCGAGCTATAGAATCCATCTGTTTTGGCTTTGAAAAATTGATAAACAGCAACAAATAGAGCTAAAACTCCAGCAAATTTTACTATCCAATTCGGAAAAATTTGACTCAAGCCAAGATTGACAACATTGGTCATCAAGATAGATATAGCAACTAGAAAGACCATTAAACATCTTATTCCCCAGTAGTAGTTAGGATGCAATTTAGCAAAGGCAATTTCTATTGTCGTTCGGCTGTCATTCAATTTCCAGAAATCAACTATGACAAATTTCTTCTTTGTATATCGTTTAGCTTCTTCCAAAAACTCAGTTTTTCCTGACCCCCACTTTCCATTTAGAAAATAAGTCTTATTATCTTCTAATAATTTGACAAAATTCTGTGTGGCGGCTGAAGTATCAATGTGTCCTAACTTTATAAAATCATTCCGTGACATCTCAAATCTCCTAAATAAACGTATCCTACAACAGTTTTTTCTTCAAGAGCTCCAACCGAGAAATCTTATCTTTGTAAAATCTTATAAGATGTCAAAGCTTGAGAAGAAAGCTCCTATAGCCTGCCGTTCGTTGTAATTCTAGGAAAGAAATTCCATACTTGAACATTCTTCTATTCATAGTTACTGAGTCCCTACTACCAAGCTTTTTACATTCCCAAAAGTCTCCATAACCCCTAAAATGAATAGCAGGTTTATATATCTTCTTTCCAAATTATTTATGGTAATAGAACTTGTCTCATTCTATCAATATCTCCACTTTGAACAAATACTACTTTTTTCTTACCAGTCAATTCGACTAATTTATCCTTCCCAATGATAATAGCTAAATTTTTGATGACAGAACGTTTAACAAACTCATCGTAATAGGTAAAAATAAATCTACTTTTGAATTCCCTAATTCAAAACATTTTTGAAAAATTTCTTTATCCAGAGGATCCACTGAATGTCCAAATATAACAATATTCTTAGAGACTGAATAAGGAGTCATATAATTATCATTTTCAAAATTAATTTGTCGTTTGAAAAAATCCTCATATTGATTTCCTGTTTCTTTAAGAACACGTTGATAGTATTTCTGATAAGGAATCAAATCACTGTTGACGTTATTTTCTTTGTCCTCAATTCCAAACACCATGGTGTTGATTCGACTGATAGTCCTATCTAAATCAATTCTACCATGTATAAAATGAGTTCGCTCCTCAGAAGTATCAAATAGATGACCCGTAGTATTGGTATAATTAAAATTCAATACGCTAGAATTGGATAAATCAGATATCACATCCAAGGCAGTTGAACTAATTCCAATATTCCTAACTTCAAAGTCAAGATAGTCTATGTAGGACAGATATAACTCTAACAATTCAATCAATAAATCCAACTGTTCAATAAACACATTATTAAATTGTTCCAGTGCATATTCTCTTTCTATATGTCGCCATCCCATCTTGTCACGCAATTTCAAAAAACTTTTTAGAATAAATAATTTTGCTCCATAGTTATTGTTAATTTGTAATCGTTCTATAACTTTCTCTATACTGCGATATTTCTGGTTATATTCGTCGTAATAAGCAACATATAATAAATCACTGTTTTCTTTAAAATACATTATTGCATCTGCAAGATTTGAAATCATTATTTCAAGATTTGACCAATTTTTACCAAGAATATCCCTATTCTCGTTAATAAATTTCAAATACAAATTATCTCTATATTTATCAATATCTATCCCCTTAAATTTTAGAAACTCTTGTAACTCCTTATCTGGATTAGAATATAGATATTTTTCAAACTCGATAAAATCCGTGTACTTGGTTTTTCGCCCCATCGCAATATCAAAACCATTACCCAAAATTAGAATAGTATCCACCATAAGATTTCTCCTCTATACTATAGACTATTCATATTTTATTCCACATATTTATTAATTCTTTGTAATCAAGCTAAGCTATGTAGATTCCTTTTAATATGATTACTAGAATTATACCACGAAACCACCAAAAATCCCCTAGAAAATCATTTCTAAGGGATTGACTTTATCCAGCCACTTCCGCTGCTGGTTCCGTTTTTGTTTTCTTGCTTGGACTGGATAGGCGGCGCTTGCTGTCGCGAATGGTGTTGAGGTCTTTGAGGAGTTTAGTAAAGTGGAGTTTTTCGGGATAGGCTTCGGCGGAGGCTGCGGTATAGCGCATAAAGAGGTCATAGATACGGGAGATCTCGGTACGCAGCTGCTTGGTTTTGCCAACTTCTTTGCTGGACTTGGCTGCACGCGCCAGAGCTTCTGCCCGATCATAGTCTTCCTGAGCTGTTGCCACGGCAGTAAGCATCGGCAAAAGCCCCAAGGTAGTCACTGCTGCATCATAAGGTTCCTCCTTGAGGGTTTTGAGGAGACTCTTGATTTCAGCAGTTGCGACATCGTTGGTATGCTTGGTGATGTCCTTATACTTCGCAAGGACTGGCGTTAGGGTTTCGTGGGCAACTTTGAGATTGGGCTCCTTGATTTTGGCAAAGCCCCTATGCAAAGTAAACAGTCCGACTAGGGCACTGTCCCGCTCCTTATCCACTTCTGCTAGACTCAAGGTTTGTTTATTTTCTACGCTGGCCAACTGGGCTTGGAATTGCTCCAGCTTACTGTCAAAGACTTCAAGATGATCATCATACATAGCCTCATCCTTGTAGGATTTGGCAAAGCTAGTAAGAACCTGATGAGAGTCCGTCATCAAGCTCTCAAACTCACGGTTAGTAAAGTTGCTGTAAGGCAGGGGGCGAATGGTGTAGGTTTTTGTCATAATAATCCTTTCCACAAATATGATAAAACAAGTATAGCATGTGGTGATAAATCTTTGGCAAGGCTACTCTGAAATGTTGTTTTTAAGCTCCGAAAAGGCATTTTTCTCTTTTTCAAAGAAAAAAGGCAGCAAAAATCCCCATCTGATTGCTAGTAAACCTTCCGACGGGGACTATTTGTCTATAAAAAACGAATCATCCGATCATTCAAGACTTAGAATACCTAGAAACTTTAGTGATTAGTGTCATCCTAGACATAGAATGCCAATCAATTTTAGTAAATCCTGTCATTCGAGGGATAGATTATTTGGAAATTTTCATAAATAGGACTATCTGAAAGCTAGATTCCCTCCAAATTTTAGTAAGGAAGACGATTCGACTCCTAGATTGGAGTAGGACGTTGATAAATGATATTGACTGAAGCCTTGACTGCTTCTTTTCTTCCTTATCTTCCCACTCCCAGTAGCTCAATAACCTCCTCAATCAGCCCTTTGATTTCTTTATCGCACAGAAGAGAAAGTTTTGATTACAGTTTCAGTCAATCATCATCTAAAAATCCATCTTATCTGGATCTGGAGCGCCGCCTTCAAGACCTTGAATGTTTTTCAACACTTCTAGGTCTGCTGGACTGAGGGTAATGTCAAAGCAGTCCAGATTGCTCTTGATTCGCTCAGGCGTAACCGACTTGGGCAGGGGCAGGAAGCCCTCTTGCAGGCTCCAAGCCAGAGCGATTTGGGCGACAGATTTGCCGTATTTATCGGCCACAGCCTTGACTTCTTCATTGCGGAAAAGTTCCCCTTGACCGAAGGGACCCCAAGCCTCTAGGAGAATATCATGCTTACGACAATAGTCCACTGTTTCAGCCTGATAGACACCAGGTGCCAGACGAATTTGATTGACCGCAGGCAAAATACGCGCTGTCTCAAGCAGAGGCTCTAGGTGGTGAGGCAGGAAATTGCTGACACCGATAGCTTGGATTTTCCCCTCCCGATAGAGGTCTTCCATAGCCCGCCAAACCTCTGCGTTGCGCTGTTTCCAAGCGTCCTGCTCCCGCAAAGGTTTTGGATTGGGCCAGTGGATAAGATAGAGGTCCAGATAGTCCAGCTCCAAACGCTCTAAGGAGCGGGCAAAAGCTTCTTGAGTCTCCTCATAAGTATGATTACCATTCCAGAGCTTGGTCGTAATAAAGAGCTCTTCCCGCGGGATACCGCTGTCTTTGATTGCACGACCCACACTTCCCTCATTCTTATAAACAGCTGCAGTATCAATGTGCCGGTAGCCTGCTTCAAGTGCTGTGAGCACTGCCTGATAGGCCTCTTCACCATCCTGAGCCTTCCAAGTTCCAAAGCCCAAAACCGGAATCTCTACACCATTGTTTAATTGATAACGTTCCATCTCCGTCTCCTTTATTAAGCAAGCAGGCAGCCCAGTCAACTACCCTTTCCAACAAAAAATCTATTTCTTAGCTTTCTTTTTCAAGGATTTGGGTTTAAAGACATTCTCCTTGGTTGGTGCCATTCCCCTGCCGAGAAAACTATAAGTAATAAAAGTTATGCCAACTACAATCATGAGCATACGACTCAGATAACCTCATTATATCACGCCTCTTATTGCAATTCAAATCCTTAAAAACCTTTTCTTAACTACATGTATTTTAAAAAGTAAAATGAAAAGAGTCGGTTTCCCAACTCTTTCAAGATAAAAAGATTCTATTTAGCTTCGTATCGTTTTTCACCATCAAGATAAGTTGCAACGAGTTCTAAATCCTTGTCCAAAACGATAAAGTCCGCATCGTGACCTTCTTTGATTTGACCACAAACATCATCAATGTGAACTGATTTTGCTGGATTGAGCGTTGCCATCATAACTGCTTCATGTGGGTTGGCAATGCCCCATTTGACAACGTTCTTCAGTCCGTCTTTCAATTTCAAGATAGAGCCCGCGAGGTTGCCTGTTGATTTGAGACGAGCAGTTCCGTTGGCGACCACTACTGGAAATTCGCCCAACATATAATCTCCATCTTCCAAGCCGCCTGCAGTCATACAGTCTGTAATGAGCGCTACATTTTCGTGTCCTTTTTGCTTCATCAAAATATCACAGGCTTTCGGATCTACATGGTGTCCATCGCAAATCAATTCCGCATAAGTATGAGGCAGCTCGTACATAGCTCCGACCATGCCAAGTTCTCGGTGGGTCAATCCACGCATTCCATTATAAGCATGAACCCAGACACTAGCACCCGCGTCCACAGCAACTTTTGCTTCTTCAAAAGTTGCATTTGAGTGTCCCAACGCAACCGTTACACCCTCATCTGTAATGGTACGGACAAAGTCTTCAACACCTTCTCGTTCTGGCGCTAGAGCGATTTTATTGAGCAAACCATTTGAAGCTTTTTGCCAAGCGCGAAATTCATCCATTCTAGGATCTTTCATATAGGTTGGATTTTGAGCCCCTTTATATTTTTCTGTAAAATACGGACCTTCAAAATAAAGCCCACGAATCTTAGCACCTGTCGCTTCTTGATAATGAGCACCAATATTTTCGGTCACATCTAGCAACAATTCAAAAGTTGAGGTCAAAGTTGTCGGTAAAAAACTGGTAACACCTGTTGACAACAGTCCTTCACTCATGGTGTGTAACGTTCCTTCGATATTATTGTCCATCACATCTACACCACCAAAGCCATGAATATGAGTATCTACCAAGCCTGGTGCAATAGAATAACCTGTGTAATCTATCACTTCCGCATCTGCTGGGATTTTTGTTACCCATTTTCCAAATTTGCCATTAACTAATTCCAGATAGCCACCTTGACGAATACCATGAGGATAGAAAAATTGATCTGCTTGAATGTATTTAGGCATAATAAAACCTCCTTCATTTGATGAGAGTTTATGTTAAGCTACTATTATTTTTAGCAACTGTAATTGATATTTTGAGTCACTCTCACATTTATTCATTATGTCCCTTTTATTATACCGCTTTCTTCTTTTTTTGTAAATGGTATAGACCTATTTACTGAGTTTTAGGTGATCCTGTAGGGATTAAATTTAACTCTTACACTACTGTTTATACTATTCAGCTACAGTATAATGAATTTGTGATACACGTCATTTTAACTAACAAGCTAAATAGTTAACCAGCCTCATATTGGAAAAATCTGGCTTTGACACTGTTTATTCTAAAAAAGATAATAATGCGGACACTCCAATTTAAATTTTTGTTTGCTAGATAGTTTTTAATATTTAATTCATACCATTTCTATAATCGTCTTAATTCTTTTCCCATTGTTTGCAGATGATAATTGATATCTAATTCTGCAAGCCCTATCTATTTGTATAATTGATGTCATTTTACCTAGTGCGAAATAGATGGATCCTACCAAATAGGTTGATTTAGCTATTAAACTCCATCAAGTTAATACATTACTTTCTAATTATTTACACTTCTATGTTCTATCTTTTATTTGAATAATTGTCTGTATTGTGTTATAATAAATATGGAAAAAGTATTTTGTGTTGATTTTTGTCGCAAGGAGCTGATTCCCAATTTAAAAGAGACAAATCGGCTTTAAACGACTTTAGTCTGCGCCTAGCACACTTATCTTTGGAGGTGTATCATGAAAAAGAAAGTCTTTACAGTCGCTGTCTCCTTACTTACCATTCTGCTTTTAGTTGCTTGCGGTAATAATAAGAAATCAACAGACACATCATCTTCTGAAATACCCAAGACCAGTTCTAGTCAAAAAGCAGAACAAAGCTCAAAAACCATTGAATTTTCTACCACAGCTATTGACACAGTTATTTACGAAGGCAAAGGTGTCACACTTACCTATAAAGGGCTAGAAAAAGATGATTACGAATATACCCTTAAGTTAGCATATAAAAATACTTCCAATAAAGAATATGAAGTGCAAACTCGTAATGGTAAAGTCAATAATATTTCCAATAATGATGACCACAAAATTATCATTTGCTCTGATACCTTAAAAGCTTCTGCTACTTCTGAAGGTAGTATTAAATTACCAATAAATGCTTTAGAAGCAGCTAGTATTACCAAACCAAAAGTTTTAGAATGCAATTTAGAAGTCATTTATGATATTACAGAAACTGTTGCCAAAATACCAATTAAGGTAACTTTTGAATAATGCAGTAGGGCTAATTTATAGGTTTTCTTACATTATTTATGTATACCATTCAGCACACAGTGGTTAAACTAACTTTTGATATATTGTTCTAATAACAAACTAAACAACTAGCCAGTCCTCGCTTAATGAGGACTGGTTTTTATATGACTAGTTTCAGAGCAGATTTCGTTACCACTAGTTATGACAAGCCCTCATCACAGTGATGTTTTCATCAAAAACATAAGTTTATCTTACAAAACATACCAAAAACTTTTTCTAATTCAATACCCACAATCTACTGATAGCCAGCAATAAGAGGTTCGAATAGTTTAACAAATGCAATTTTACAAGAAAGATTTAATCAAAAGTAAAAAGTATATTTCGAAATTTATATTTTTCTCCTTGATGAACTGGTTTAGAGTTTGTAAGTTTTGAGAAAGATAAACTGTGACATCTTTCAAGTTCTACTCTACCTCTATTTGCTCTATCACATTGGATTGATAACAGAGTCAAGCCAGTATTACAGCACAGATGTTCCACTTTTTCTTGTGTACCCAACTTGATCTCACAGAGTCATTATTAATAAACTTTCTACTTGATCATACAAGATAAGTAGGGTACAAAAAAAATAAACCGCACCAGCAGTTTATTTCTCATGATTATATTTGTTCAGCTTGGACCTTTTCCGCTAAGTTCATGGCGTGATCCGCTACTCTCGTATAGTGAGAGATGATATCAATAAAGTTCACCCCAGCTTGCGTAGAGCATTCACCTCTGTTCAGACGATGAATGTGCGTTTTCCGTAGCTTTCGTTCCATTTTATCAATCGCTTCATGCTTAGCCACCAAACTATTGGCCAATTCAATATCATTATCTTCTACAGACTTCAATGATTCTTTTATGAAGCTGAGCGTCATATTGTAAATCAATTCCAACTCTTGCAAAGCTGCTGGAGAAAATTCCACCTTTTTCCGACGGATATAATCAGTCAAGTTAATCAGCGCTTCACCATGGTCCCCGATTCTTTCTAAATCTCGAGATGAATCCAAAATATTTGTCAGCACTTCACTTTCTTTTTGGCTAAGAGGCTCACTAGATAAATCAATGAGGTAACGTGTGAGATCTTCATCAATCTTATTGATTGCTTCTTCTACCTTGTGTCCCTTGTCTGCTGACTTTTCAGTATTGTTCACAATATAATCATAAGCCAACTCAAATGAACGCATCGCATAACGTCCTAAATGCAGCAATTCTTTTTTGGCATTTCCAAGCGCCAAAGACGGAGCTTGTTTGATTAAAATCGGATCTAAATAAAGCGGTTCATATTTCACAACTTCATCTTCACCTGGAATCAGTTTTGTTACCAAGGTAGCTAACAAGCCAATAAATGGAAATTGAATAATGGTATTAGTAACATTAAAAGTTCCGTGAGCAAAGGCAATGGTCATTTCTGGACTTAAATGGAGAGCTGTTTGAAACCACTGAATCAAGCTTGTAAATGGACCTAAAACGATCAAGCATAAAACGGTACCGACCACATTGAAAGTGACATGGGCACCTGCCACACGTTTAGCAGCAATATTGGCTCCTAATGATGCAATAATCGCTGTAATCGTTGTCCCGATATTATCCCCAAAAAGAACTGGCAAAGCTCCTTTTAGCTCAATCAAGCCACTTGCATACAGATTCTGCAAAATCCCAATGGTAGCAGACGAAGCTTGAATGAGCAATGTAATCCCTGTTCCTACAAACACACCAAGGACTGGATTTCCACTTAACTTTATCATATATTCACGAAAAGCATCTAAATTTTTCAATGGCTCCATAGCACCACTCATCAAATTCAAAGCAAAGAAAATCCCACCGACCCCAAATAAGACACGACCAATATTATTGATAGAGCGTTTTTTGGTAAAGAAGAGACAAATCGCTCCTAAAAAGAGAATGGGTAATGCATAATCGCCCAGTTTAAAACCAATGATAAAAGAGGTTACCGTTGTTCCAATATTGGCCCCCATGACAATCCCAATTGCCTGTCTGAGTGTTAAAAGGCCTGCACTCACCAATCCAACTGTAATAACTGTCACACCTGAACTTGACTGAATCAAGGCTGTTAGACCAATTCCAACTAGAACACCAAAAAATGGATTGCTGGTATATTTGTCAATGAAATAACGAAGCCGATCACCCGCAGCCTGCTGCAAACCATCTCCCATCATCCGAATACTATATAGGAAAAGTCCTAAACCGCCTAAAAAGCTAAATATAATTTGCTGCCAATTGATGGACATCTTTTCTCCTCCGAAAAATCTGTAGCGGATTATCTCCTTTTCTATTTTAAAGGATAAGTGTAAAAGTAACAAGCCTTTTTTAGCATTTTTATCAAAAAAAGAAAGAAAAATAAAATTTCCTTTCTTTTTAAATATATTGATATAGCTAAAATCACGTCTTATTTTTGATCTAAATCACGGAGCATTTGATCAATTCTGTTCCCATATTCAATGGATTCATCTTTGATAAATGTCAAATCAGGAATTTTATACATCTTCAAGTTGTGACCCAATTCACGTTTGATCGTTCCTTTGGCTTTTTCTAAACCAATTTGAGCTTTTTCTTGCTCAGAAGCAAGGTTGCTCATCAGCGTGTAGTATACTTTTGCCATTGACAAGTCGCCCAACATTTGCACATCTGTAATGGTAATTCCTTGAACACGCGGATCACGAACTTTTTTTTGCAAGATTTCATTGACTTCACGTTTGATTTCCATGCCCACACGATCCACACGAAATTGATTTGCCATGATATCTCCTTTCACTTACTTTAGAAAAAGGTTGAGGCAGACTTCAATAAATCATAGTCTGTCTCTCTTCCATTCATATCTTATTTTGTGATTTCTTCCATGATGTAGGCTTCAATCATGTCGTCTACCTTGATGTCATTGTAGTTCTCAACCATAAGACCACCTTCTTGCCCATTGCCAACTTCTTTCACATCATCCTTATAATGTTTGAGGCTAGCAAGCGCACCATCAAAGATGACAACACCATCACGAATCACACGAACCTTAGAATCACGCGTTACTTTACCGCTAACCACCATAAAGCCACCAATGGTACCGACTTTAGAAACCTTGAAGGTTTCACGGATAACAGCTTCACCAATAATTTTTTCTTCAAATTCTGGATCAAGCATCCCTTTCATGGCATCTTCTACTTCTTCAATCACTTTATAAATGATACTGTGAAGACGCATTTCGACGTCATCCGCTTCAGCTTGTTGACGAGCTTGTGGAGTAGGACGAACATTGAAACCAATGATAAAGGCATTGGAAGCTTCCGCAAGAGTAACATCTGATTCGTTAATCGCACCAACTGCTGAGTGAACAATTGTTACTTTAACACCTTCCACTTCAATCTTCTGAAGGGAAGCTGTCAAGGCTTCAGCAGAACCTTGCACGTCTGCTTTGATAATGACATTGACAGACTTGACTTCGCCTGCTTTAAGGGTATCAAAGAGATTTTCAAGACTAACACGGTGAGTTGCTTGACGTTGCTTCATGAGAGCACGTTTTGCACGTTCTTCACCAGCTGCACGCGCTGCTTTTTCATCTTCATATACGGCAAAATGGTCACCAGCCATCGGTGTTTCATTTAGACCCGTGATAGATACTGGTGTAGACGGTCCAGCAACTTTCACTCGGCGTCCACGGTCATTGGTCATCGCACGTACACGTCCAAAGGTATTTCCGACAACAATTGGATCCTGCACATTCAAAGTACCTTGTTGAACGAGCAGAGTTGCCACTGCACCTTTTCCTTTATCCAAGCGCGCTTCGATAACCGTACCGATTGCGCGAACATTTGGATCGGCTTTTAATTCTTGAATTTCGGCTACAAGGAGAACGGTTTCGAGCAACTCCTCAATATTTTGATTGAATTTCGCTGAGATTTCAACGAATTCAGAATCACCGCCCCAAGCAGTTGACATAACGCCATATTCAGCCAATTCACCGATAACCCGTTCAGGGTTGGCACCTGGCTTATCAATCTTGTTAATTGCTACAATAATAGGGACATTTGCTGCTTTTGAGTGGTTAATGGCTTCAATCGTTTGAGGCATGACTCCATCATCTGCTGCTACGACAAGAATCGTAATATCTGTGACAGAAGCACCGCGCGCCCGCATAGAAGTAAAGGCCGCATGCCCTGGTGTATCAAGGAAGGTAATTTTCTTACCATTTTCTTCAATCTGGTAAGCACCAATATGTTGTGTAATCCCACCTGCTTCACCTGTAGCAACACGAGAATTACGCAAGGTATCCAAAAGTGTTGTTTTCCCATGGTCAACGTGTCCCATGATGGTCACAACTGGCGGACGCTCTACCAAGGCATCTGGATCAAGATAATCATCATCCACAAAGAAACGATCAATATCTGCATTGTCCACTTCAACTTTAGCATGAGCTTCAATACCATAATCCACCATGAGGAGTTCAATGGTGTCACTATCTAACGATTGGTTTTGGGTCGCCATGACTCCCATCATAAAGAGTTTCTTGACAATTTCGGCTGGTTCACGTTTAATCCGTTTTGCAATTTCTGCAACGGTCATACCTTCTGTGTATTCAAATTCTTTAGGCAATTCATGGAACTTGCGTTCTGTAACTGGTTTTGGAGTTGGAGTGTTATTCCGATTGTTCTTGCCTTTTTTATTTTTCTTGTTATGATTCCAATTACTATTCTTTTGATTTCTCACTTGATTTTGACTGCTTCGATTCTTTTGTTGTTTTCTTGGACCATCTTCTTCACGATCAAAGTCATCGCGCTTCTTGTCTGGCCGGGCTTGTTTTTTACGACGAGTGTCAACTGCGGGAGTTTGACTCGCTTCAGGAGCAACTTGGGGCTGTGGAGCTGGCTTTGTTGCTTCCACGATAGGCGCTGCTGCTTTGAATAATTCTTCTACAGGTTCTTTCCGTTTATTCTGCTCGCGTTGAGCTGCTTTCGCAGCCTGAGCTTGTTTGAAACGTTCTTCACTACCACGAGCGTATTCAGCATTTTGTTCAGCTTTCAGAGCTGCTGCACGTGCTTTAAAATCAATGCGTGGCCCTTGATCCGTTTGAGGGCGATTTTGATTTGCAACATGTGAACGATTTTGCCCTTGGCGACGATTGTCTTGGTTTCGATGATTGCGGTTGTCGCGTTGTTCGTTGCGATTTCCTCGGTCATTGCGATTTTGATTGCTTCGATCATTACGCTGATTACGTTCATCTCGATTTCGTTTATCGCCATTTTGTTGTTTTTGCGGACGATTGTCTCGCTGTTTATTTCGTCGTTCTGCCTGTTCTTTCGCTCTTGCCTCTCGTTCAGCCTTAAAATTACGACTTTTTGGTTTTGCAGACGCCGACTTCGCTTCCACTTCCGACTTTTGCGTCGGAGCTACTGCCTTCGGCTCTGCTTTCTTCTCAGCCTCGGTCGTTTCTTTCACTGCCGTTGGAGCTGACGGTTGCTCTTTAGGCAACGATTGAGTCGGCTTTTGAGTCGTTTCTTTTTTAGGAGCTGCTGCTTGAGAAAAGCTAGCTGTGATACGTGTTGCTATTTCACTTTCCACGCTGCTGGCATGACTTTTTACCTCAATACCAAGCTCTTTTGCACGCGCCACAATTTCCTTGCTTTCTTTTCCCAGTTCTTTCGCGATTTCGTACAATCTTACTTTAGACAAATCTTGTCCTCCTCTTCTATTCCATAAGAGACCTCATTTTCTTTGTAAATCCAGCATCAGTGATGGCAAGCACTTTTCTTGCCTTGCCTACTGCGGTGCTTAATTCCAGTGTTGAAAACACGGTTGATACTTCTACTTTATAGTAATGACTTTTATCAGTAATTTTCTTGGTCAAATTTGGAGCAGCATCATTGGATAAAAAGACTAACTTTGCTTTCTTATCTTGTATTGCCTTAACAACCAATTCTTCACCCGATATGATGCGACCTGCTCGTTGTGCTAAGCCAAGTAAATTTGCTAGTTTTTGCTTATTCAAGACCTAACTCTCTTCTTTTGACCTTGTGATCCACGTAAGCAATCAGTTCATCGTAAAAATCGTCTTCCACTTCCATATTGAAACTGCGATTAAAGACTCGTTTTTGCTTAGCTTGAAGCGCTTCTTCATTATCAAGTTTGATATAAGCTCCACGCCCGTTCGCCTTTCCTGTCGGATCAATGAAAATTTGACCTTCTTTGTTTTTGACAATGCGGAGTAAATCACGCTTGTCAATGATTTCGTTAGAAACTACTGATTTTCGTAAAGGGATTTTTCTTGTTTTTGCCATTCTTTCCCTCCTTTAGTCTGCTGCTTCAACTTCACTTTCCACAAATTCTGTTTCTACAGGACTTTCAACTGCTGTAAATTCTTCTACTTCTTCAGCAAATCCGCCGAGTTCACCAGCTTCTTCCATAGCTTCAAATTCACTTGCAGATTTGATGTCAATTCTGTAACCTGTCAAATGAGCTGCCAAGCGTACGTTTTGTCCGCGACGACCGATTGCAAGAGACAATTTGTTATCTGGCACAACGACAAGAGCATGCTTGCTATCTTGACTATCAAAGATGACTTGATCCACTTCTGCCGGAGCAATCGCATTGTAGATGAATTCAGCAGGATCTGCTACCCACTCAATGACATCAATATTTTCCTCTACAGGAATCATACGGCCAGATTTGGCGTCATATTTAGCCGGATGAAATTTGCTGGTAATTTTCTTAATATTTGCGCCACCACGTCCAACGATTGCACCAATTGCATCTACATTTGGGTTGTGACTGCGTACCGCAACCTTGGTTCGATCACCTGCTTCACGAGAAACGCTCATGATTTCAACCGTTCCGTCATAAACTTCAGGAATTTCTTGCTCCATCAAGCGTTTGATCATCTCTGGATGACTACGGCTAACAAAAACATTCACACCGCGAGGATTGTCCTCAACCTTATAAACAAAAACTTCAATGCGGTCGTGTGAAGCAAAGACTTCTCCAGGAATTTGATCTTGTTTAGACAACTGCGCTTCAATGCTGCCAAGATTGACATAGATGAAACGATTATCAAAGCGTTCGACTGTTCCTGACATGATTTCATTTTCATGCTCTTTGTACTTATTATAAGTAATTGCACGAGTTTGCTTGCGCATTTTCTCCATAATCGTTTGCTTAGCAGATTGAGCTGCTACCCGGCCAAATTCAGTTGGTGCTTCTTCAAATTTGATTTTATCACCAAGTTCATAAGCCGAACTAATGGCAAGAGCATCTTTTAAGCTGATTTCCAAACGGCTATCAAAAACTTCGTCCACCACTTCACGAACTGTATAGACACGAAAATCTCCTGTTTTTTCGTTAAATTCAATGGCTGCGCTATCTGCTTGACCATAACGGCGACGATAAGCGGAGCGCAAGGATTCTGTCACTGCTTCGATAATATCTTCTTTTTTGATCCCTTTGTCTTCTTCCAAAATACGGAAGGCCTCTAGCATTTCTTTACTCATGTTTTTTCAGCTTTTGTGGAAACAAAAGCAATCCTTTCTTTATTATATTCTTGCTAAAATTTGACTGCTAATCTTGCTTTGGATACTAGCTGGTAAGGAATTTGAACAACTTTCTTACGCGTCTTATCCATATATTCCATTGTTAAATGATCTTCCTCGAAAGAAAGCAGTGTCCCCTCAAAGACTTTACTTTTATCAAGTGCTTGATACAGACTAACATGGATATATTCCCCAACTGCATCTGCTAATTGTTCTTTCGTTTTCAGCGGACGTTCCAACCCTGGGCTCGTCACCTCAAGGAAATACTGCTCAGGAAAAGGATCCGGCTTAATCGTGTCCAAAAGCGGACTGATGATGTCCGTCAAATCTGCCGTATCATTTACGGTAATCCCTCCCGGCTTATCTACAAAAATACTGAGAACATGGTCGCTCCCCATCTTACCATAGTCAATATTCACTAATTCATACGGCTCTTGGATGACTGGCTCGACAACCTCTTTTACCAATTCTACAATCGTTGCGATAAGACTACACCTCCTCACAGATAAGAGGCGAAGATACTTCCTCGCCTCTCTTTCATATTCGTTACTTGTATTATAGCATAAGAAAAAATAAAATGCAAGAAAATATATTCCTGTATTTTATTTGATGCTATACTTATCAATCGTAAGAAAATTGATTGATTTCAGCATTGTGGTTGACAGATAATTCTAAAAAGAATTGACTATAAAGTCAAATAGAATAACCTACAATCAAAATCACTCCTCATAAAGGTTTTTTATTTCGAAATTAAATAGCAAATAATTGACCTACAAGATAAGTTACTGTCATAGTCAAAAGTCCAATGACTAAGTTTCGAATCATGGCATTTTTTATCGGTGCTTTTCCTAACTTGGCACTGGTGTATCCCGTTCCCAATAGCGATAAAGCAACGATGACTACTGTCGCCGGAATTCTATAACTAGCAGAAAAGAAGACAATGCTCAGCATGGGAAAAATAGCTCCTGCTACAAAAGCGATAAAGCTGGAGATTGCTGCATGCCAAGGATTAGTAAATTCTTCCACTTCAATACCATACTTTTCCGCTACCAAAGCTTTGAGAGGATCCTTTAAAAAAGCTCGATTGGTTAAAAGCTGGGCAGAAGTCTCACACTCGCCATTCTGGATATAAGCTGCATAGAGCGACTGCCTAGCAATATCTGGATTTTTCATTAAAAGATCTCGCTCTCTGACAACTGCGGCCTCCTCCGTATCCTTTTGAGTGGAGACAGATACATATTCACCACCTGCCATGGAAAAAGCTCCCGCAAAGACTGCTGCTAACCCAGAAAGAAAGATAATCCAAATACTTTCTGTCGCACTTGCTACCCCTATTACCACACCCGCGATAGAAATAATACCATCATTGGCCCCCAATACTCCAGCTCGCAAAATATTAAGCCGACCGCTAAAATTCTTATCAATTTCTTGTTCTCTCATCATCGTCAATCTTCTCTTTTCTCTTTATTTAGAATTATTATAAATAAAAACTTAATCAAGCACAAGAGAAAAGAACAAAATGAGAAAAGTTCTACTATTTAATAAAATTTCTTAAACATCTACTTGGACAGCAACGTTTTACTTTTTAGCAAGCTCAAAACAAGACCATTCTACCAAATCATATATATATATGGTAAAAGGTCATCCGATTGATACCACAATCTTCTACAATGTCCTGAATCGTAAATTTTGTTAATAGCTTTTATAACAAAATGTTTAAATGAAGCTTTTAAAGTTCATTTTGTCGCTTGAGACATTCTTTTGCTCCTCTTGTTTTTTAGCAATCTTTTCTCCTAAAAATCAGAAAAGGGAGTGGGACAAAACTAAAAATTGAAAATTTTTAGTTCGTAGTCCCACCCCCGCAAGGGTGCTTAAACAGTTATCAAGCTGTTTAAGGTTGCAGATGAAGAAAACGAAGTTTTCGCCAAAAGTGCTCTTCCGAGCTTGAACAGCGAATGAAGAGCCCAATCACCTACTGCGTTATTCGTTTATTACTAAATCTGATAGAAGCTGGGATACTTTTTGCCCAGCCTCTTTCAATTATCTATTTCACCTTAAAACTCTGCCTCAACCCGATAGATTACTTGACCTTTGTTGGCAAATTTTTGCTCATATTCCGTCATCACATTATTCTCAAAGTCGCTCGCGTGCAAATCCAACCAAACGCCATTTAGTTTCATGCCGTATTGAGAAAAACTTACCAAGCTATATTCAAAGAGACCACGATTATCTGTTTTGAAATGAATCTCACCATGTTCTGGTAAAATTTGCTTAAAGGTATCGAGAAAAGATTTGTAGGTCAAGCGCCGTTTTTCATGGCGTTTCTTGGGCCAAGGATCAGAAAAATTCAGATACAAACAATCAATCTCTCCATTTTCAAAGTAGTTGGTCAAATCAGAACCATCTACCCAAAGGAGCTTGATATTGGGAACATCAGCTACTAAAACCTTATCCAAGGCGTAACTCAAAACAGATTTTTGAATATCAATTCCGATATAGTTAATTTCTGGATGAGCTTTTGCCATTTCTGAAACAAACGCACCTTTCCCACTTCCCACTTCAATATGAATAGGGTGCTTATTCCCAAAAATCTCATGCCACTTGCCCTTTGCTTCAGCAGGATTTAAAATCACATATTGCGGGTTTGCTTCTAGTAATTCCGTTGCGCCTTTGCGATTTCTAACTCTCATGACACCTTTCTTCCGTATTTTGAGCGGAAGTTGCGCAAGGCATAAATCTCCCGATTCACATTTTCCAAGTCTGCATTTTCATAATACTTCACAATCTGACATAGGTAAGCATACTGACCATACCAGTATAATTTCTTCAATACCGTTTCATTATAGCGATAGCCATAGTAGGTCAACCATTCTTTCCAACGCGCTTCTGGAATATAATGACTTAACATATGGGCCACATCAAACATTCGATCTGTCAAACGCACAGAATCCCAATCTACCAAATACACCAAACCGCTGTCCGTTTCAATCCAATTACTATGCCGAACATCTCCATGTACAATCGTTGCATAATCCTCACGAAATTGCGGCAGATTGCTACGCATGTCTCTTAAAACAGACCGTAAATATTGATTATTGCTAAGTGCGATTGGAGCATGTTCCAACCAGGATTCCACTAAATCTGCTGGCGTTTCCAAAGCATAACCCAGCCGGCGCAGTTGTGTCATCAAGGGACGTGAGCGATGCAAACGCGTCAAAATATTTACAATTTGCTTTTTGTCCATTTCAGCTGGTGTCAAGATCTTTCCTGACAGCCACTCTTGCGCACTCATAACGTTGCCATCTGCCATGCGACGACTCCACAATAGTTGTGGTGCAATTTGTTCTCTAGCTAAACCTACTAAGATTGGGGTTGTATTCATCTTGACGAAAACGCGCGCCCCATCTGGATAGGTGCCCATGTAGGCTTTTCCACTCTTGCCTGCAATCGGCGTCAGAGTTAGCTCATTATCAACCAAGTCCATTATTCCCCTCCGTAAAAAGTTTCCTATCTATTTTACTAATTTTACTTCCTTTAGTCAACCAAACTTCTTAATTTAAATGGTAAATAGATGAAATAAAGTAGCAATGTAATTCCAATCATAAAAAGCAAAGCTACTCTATCTTGGAAAAACAACAAAGCCATCATTGTTTCCACAAAAAGCACGCTGTAGCCAATAAGAATAATCACTTGTTTCACTCCTTTTAATTTCAATCCAGTTTCCAAAGGAAATAAGAACGTCAAATATTGATAATCAAAAGCATTGTACAAGGCTGTCAACTGAAATAGCAAGAGATAATTCAACAAAGCCACGAAAATAGCCGCAATCCATGATTGACTGATAAAACCAATTCCCAAAAGAGACAGAAACAGCAACCGTATAGTCAAGGCCAGAAAATCACCATTTCGTAAATAAGAACGCAAATATATATTTTGCCAAGTAGTTGACTGTCTTTTGGGTAGAATATTTGTCAAACCATCAAGATACGCACGGCGTTTCACACTATTAGAAATTCCTTTGACATTGGTAAAGAGAGCAAAGAAACGTAGGATTGTCTGCTTACGTCTTTCTTCATAAGCAATGAGATAGCTCCAATTCACCCCTGCACCTTGGTAAAATTTTTGACTTTTCTGCAAAAATACGAACCATTTTGCTATCAACATAAGAAAAACAAGAATAAACCAGCCCCAAAGCGGCATGCCTAAGGCAAGAAAAAGCGGTACTAATAGTAACAACACAACGGTTTGAAGCAAGGCCCATAATCGATAAGATAAACGCGTTTGTTCTTGTAGGTAGCTTTTTAATTCCTCTTCTTTGACCAATAAAAACAGACTATCTGGTTTTTCCATATAAGTCGCGATTCGTCCCAAAGGCAATAATAAGAACAAAAGAACCACTAAAGCAAGAATGATTGGCAGGTGATTTTTAGGAAAATTTCGTAACAGTTGACTGTATTGAACAGCTAAAAAGCCAATAAAGACCAATAAAAAGAGGATAAAATGGTCATTAAAAACATAGCGTGAATACTTCAAACATTGATTGCGAAATACTTGCCTGCGCTTTTGAAACAGATTTCTCATAGGCTCGCCTCTTCTGTCAAAGCTAGATAAATGTCATTGAGACTAGCTTCTGGCATGGCAAATTCTGCTCGTAATTCTGCTAAATTGCCTTTAGCTCGGATTTCTCCCTTATGCAATATCACGAATGAATCACACATCTTTTCTGCCGAATCCAGCACATGCGTACTCATAAGAATTGACTTGCCTTTTGCCTTTTCATCCTCCAAAAGCTCTATCAAGTCAGCAATGGCAACTGGATCAAGTCCTAAAAATGGTTCATCAACGATAAAAAGGCTGGGGTCAACCACAAATGCACAGATAATCATGACTTTTTGCTTCATCCCCTTAGAAAAATGCACCGGAAACCAATCTAATTTTTCTTTCAAGCGAAACATCGTCAATAATTTTTCCACGCGTGCAAAAGCCACCTTTTGCTCCACATCATAAGCCATAGCAACCGTTTCAATATGCTCGCGCAGCGTTAATTCCTCATACAAACTAGGTGTTTCCGGAATAAAACCAATTTTCTTACGATAAGCCGTAGGACTATCTTGCAGTTTGGCACCGTCAATTAAAATTTCACCTTTATAAGGAGTTAAAAGTCCGATAATTTCATTGATTGTAGTGGATTTACCCGCACCATTCAAGCCAATCAACCCCACCAGTTCCCCATTTCCTACTGTGAAACTGATGTCTTTTAAAACAGGGATATTTACATAGCCCCCTGTAAGCCCTTTTATTTCTAACATATTTTCTCCAAATTCTGGTATAATGTTCTTATATTATAACAAAATCTAGCAAAGTAGAGGTAAATTTGATGGCAGATTGCATTTTTTGTAAGATTATTGCAGGAGAAATTCCAGCTTCTAAAGTATATGAAGACGATGAAATTCTAGCATTTTTAGACATCTCACAAGTAACACCCGGACATACCTTGGTTGTCCCTAAAAGACATTTCCGCAACATGCTTGAAATGGACGGTGAAGCTGCCAGTCAACTCTTTGTACGCATTCCAGATATTGCTCGTAAAGTGATGAAGGCTACTGGTGCAAAGGGGATGAATATCATCAATAACAACGAAGAAATTGCCGGTCAATCTGTCTTCCATACACATGTCCATTTAGCACCACGCTATACAGAAAATGATGATTTAAAACTGACTTTCGTGGCGCACGAACCAAACTTCCCTGCTCTTGCAGAATTAGCCGAAAAAATTTCAAAAGCATAAGGAGAAACCATGAAACTTAGTAATCTATTATTATTCACCGGTGCAGCTGCAGCCAGCTTTTTCCTTGTTAAAAATAGAGAAAAACTCATGAACGAGGCTGTTGAAAGTTATGAGCTAATGGACAGGATTCAAGACAATCTACAAAATATTCAACGAAATCTCCAAGTCGTTCAAGAGCAAAAAGACAATCTCCAAACAATTTCACAGGATTTGACTTACCAATTCAAACTTTTTGAGCAAGACGCTACTGCTCGACTTCAGCAAATTCAAGATATCTGGAAGGCTCACATCAACTAAGAAGTTAAAAAGAATTTAGACACACGCTAAATTCTTTTTTATTATGTCATTGTCCGTATTGACCATAATACTGTCCATTTTGATCTGTTCCATAAGGATTGCTTGAATACGCAGAAGAATCAGCAGCACCAGTTGTTGCGTCATTTCCTGACTGACCGGAACTAGGAGCAGCACTGCCATACAATTCTTCATATAAAACCGCATTGGTTTCCAATTCAGTCACTTCGTCCAAGCCAAGCGATTTTCTCAGAACATTTTGCATTTCCAACATATGCTCCGAAGTTACGATTTGGTAAGATCCACCGTCTGGTAAAGTGGCACCCTCACCTTTCAATTGCTTACTTTCAATATTTTTAAAAGCATCTTGGTAACCTAATAATTGCGGAATACTGCCAGAAGACAACTCTACATTGGTCTGCATATTGTTGCTAACAGCTTTTAAAATTGCTTGATAGTGGCTGACACTGTTTAAGCTCAGCACTTTTTGGACTACTTTTTGAATCACTTCACGTTGGCGCTTTTGACGTCCATAATCCCCTTCCGGATCTTGATAACGCATGCGAGAATAGACCAGTGCTTGATCACCATTGATATGTTGTTTCCCTGGTTCAACAACTGCTTTGTATTCTGGCTCGTTTTCTTCAATCGAGATAGGAAAACCAAGGGTGTTATTGACCGTAATGCCCCCAACAGCATCAACTAATTGTACCAGACCTTTCATATTGATAAGCACATAGCGGTCAATGTGAATATTCATCATCTTTTGCACTGTGGAAATAGCTAGCTCAGCTCCACCATTTGCATAAGCCGCATTAAGCTTTGCTTGCGTTGTCCCATCAGCGGTTTTAATTCTGGTAAGAATATCCCTTTCCAAACTCATCATTGTCGTTTTTTTTGTCTTAGGATTAACTGTTACGAGAATCATGGAATCACTATTTCCAGCCCACCGATCTGACCGTGATCCACTACCTGTATCTACCCCCATCAAAAGCAAGGTCAAAGGTTTGGTAGCGGCAATCACATTTGTTTCTTTCCCAAAGCTTTTATAAGTCTTAGACAAAGAATCTGTTGATTGGTTATAAATAGTAAAACCATAAACGCCTAGCCCCGCGATAGTTACAAGACACAAGCTCAAAAACATTAAGATAATTTTTTTAAACATATTTATTCTAGTCTATCAGTTTTCCCATTAGATAAACATCAAGAAATTCCCCTTCTGTAAGATAGGCCCCTCTTTTTTGAACGCCCTCAATCTCAAACCCAAATGCCTGATACAAATGAACAGCACGTTCATTTCTGACTTGTACGGTCAATTCTAATCGTCGAATCACTCCAGAATTCTCTGCCCAGTCTATCGCTTCTTCTAGAAGAAATTTCCCTAAGCCTTGATTCCAAAATGCTCTTTTAACCACGATAAAGACCTGCCCGATATGACGAATTCGCTCATGAAAATCAGCTGTAATGCTCACAAGCCCAGCAATTTCATTTTCTAATAGTGCAATTAGATAAATCTGATTATCTGACGCAGCTTGATGTTGAATGAAAGAGCTCATCTGCTCTTCTGTCATCAAAATCCCTGCGTCATCTAATGTCATGTAATCTGACTCTTGCCCAACCTGATTAAGAAAATCAATTAAAGATTTGGCATCTTGAGGTTCTGCTTCTCTTATAACTAGCTCTAACTCAGCCATTGACAAATTCCTCAAGCAGTTTCTCAGCTCGATGTCCTTTTGCGTCAAAGACCAATTCTCGACCATCACTTTTTCTTAAAATTGTCAATTTGAGATAGTCACTTGGCAAACTATCTTCCAATAATTCACCCCATTCAATGACTGTTACCCCTTCACCAAAGAGAAAGTCATCTAAATCAATCGAATCTGGATCTTCCCCAATGCGATACACATCCAAATGATAGAGTGGAAGGCGACCATCATATTCCCGAACAATCGTGTAGGTCGGACTTTTAATCATTTGTTTGATATCTAGCCCACGTGCTAATCCTTTGGTAAAGGTTGTTTTTCCAGCTCCTAGATCACCTGTTAAAATCAAAACATCTTGTTTTTGGAGTAAAGCGCCTAATTTCTCACCCCACGCCATTAACTCATTTTCATTATGACTAAACATTTTACTATTATATCAAAATTTTTCGTTTTCTGCTAAAATTTGACAAAAGAAAAAGGGGTGGGGCAAAAGTCCTTAACCTCGTCAGATTTTTATGAGTTTCTTGCAAGTCGCAGTGGTTGAGTGGGTTCTATTCGGTTGATAAATAAACCTTTACATCCCTACTCAACTGTGCGGGGGTGGGACGACAAAATCAAATTTCTTCGAAATTACCGATTTTTGTCCCACTCCCGATTTTTCAATCATTAAGCCAAAGCTAGACTGATAAAATTTAGGATAAACAAAGCATCCAACACCCAGATAATTGGATGAACTTCCTTGGCTTCACCTTTGATGATTTTCACAAAAGCATACATGATGAATCCTGCGGCAATACCATGAGTAATACTATAAGTAAAGCCCATGAAAACGGATGTAAAGAATGCTGGTACTGCTTCTGATAAATCGTCCCATTCAATATCTTTCATGCTAGAGAGCATCATAATTCCCACAATGATAAGAATAGGTGCTACCGCTACTGTTGGTACAATAGCAAGAAGTGGACTAAAGAAACTTGACACAGCAAACAAAGCTGCAACGACAAGCGCTGTCAAGCCAGTACGACCGCCCGCTTCAATTCCAGCTGCACTTTCTACATAAGTCGTAACATTTGAAGTCCCTGCAATCGCACCAATCGTTGTCCCAACCATGTCTGAAAACAGCGCCTTGTCCATTTTAGTCTGAAGCCCAGACGAATCTTTAGCAGCTTCTTCATCTGCAATGTTAAAGATGCCCGCTTTGCGCCCTGTACTGATCAACGTTCCGATGTTATCAAAAATATCTGTTAATGAAAAGGCCAAAATAGCAAGAAGCACTTCTGGAATGCGAGAAGGTTTTGCAAATAAAGCTAACAAACCGTCTTTACCTAAAGCTGCACCAAAAATCTTTCCTAAATCCTGAACAGCAGCACCGATATTATTGGAAGCAAAATTGATTTTTGAAAGATCTACAACTCCCACCAAAATGGCTACGATCGTGGTTGCTGCAATGGAGAGAACAATCCCTCCGCGAATGCGTTTGAGAACAAAGAAAATGGTGATGAAAATTCCAAACAAAGCTACAAGAACAGCTGGATTGTTAAAATCTACCAAGCCCGGCGTTGCCATTCCATTAGCTGTGATAGCTGCTTGTGCTTTATCAGCGCCTTTTCCCGCAACAGTATATGTTCCCGGATCGATTGAAAATTTCAAAAGTCCTGCTTTTTTCACTCCGATATAAGCTAGGAAAATCCCAATCCCACCAGAAATAGCGTATTTCAAACTCTCTGGAATTGCATGAATAATGATTGTGCGAACCTTGGTCAACGTGACAATAATACTGATAATCCCACAAAGGAAAACCATGGCAAGTGCTTCTTGCCAAGTATACCCCAGTGCAAACACAACGGTATAAGTAAAGAAAGCATTCAGTCCCATACCAGGTGCCTGAGCGTAAGGAATGTTGGCATATAAAGCCATCATCAGCGTCCCTGCAACAGTCCCAATGATGGTCGCCAAGAAAACACCTTGTGCTGGCATGCCTGTTTGACTGAGCATTTCAGGATTGACAAAGAGAATATAACTCATTGCAAAGAAAGTGGTTAAACCAGCAAGAACTTCTGTACGAACAGTCGTACCGTTCTCTTTTAGTTTAAAAAACTTGTCCATTTTTCAAATCTCCTTAAATTTTACGAACGATAATAGATATAATATCACAAAACATTCACGATTTCAACAGAAGTTTTAAAAACAAACAAATTAATTCAATGTTTTATACAGAAAATCTTTATTTAGAGTGATTTTTACTCAAAAAGACCAAGGACATGATTTGAATAAAGGTAAACCCTAAAATGAATAACAGGCGCTCCCTCTGCAAAGCAGCTGCCAACCGCTCAAAGACTAACGTAGGATGGCTGACTAAATCCCAAGAATTGAGCCGATCATAGCGACCAATGTAAATTGCGAGACTCGATAAAAATGAGACGGCTCCAATAACCAAATATTCCAGCCACCATCTGAGCTTCAAATAGCCAGAAATCAAATTCCAGCTCTCTATTCCGCACAGAACCCCGAAGAAAATACTTGGAACAAAGGCCATAAAAAGATGCAGACTTTCTCGGTTCCACAAGGTGTCACTCACCCAGTGCATGTGTACCAAGTCCGTAATCATATAGAACGTATTGGGATAAAACACCAGCCAAAGAATTGCTATAGGCAAGAAAAACCATTTTTTCTTAAATTGAATGGCTAGAAAAGCCGCATCATAGGCAACCAAAGCTAGAAACATATTCCAAATCAAATCTGGACCTTTTGTCAAAATTCCTTCAGCATAAATGATAGCAGAAATAATCGCAAAGAAAATATGAATGATAATTGTTTTACGCATACTCGATTTCCTCCTTCGTTATATAAGAAAACATTATATCACAAATTCTGCACTTTCATCTTAAAATCTGCTATAATAGAAAACAGCACAAATGAAAGAGTAGACTATGACAAAAAAAGTAATTGCAGTAGATTTAGACGGAACCTTGCTCAATTCTGACAGCAAACTATCTGAATTTACAAAAGAAACAATTAAAAAAATTTCTAAAAAAGGACATCATGTTGTCATCACAACCGGACGCCCTTATCGAATGGCACGGGAATTTTATAAAGAATTGGAACTACACACTCCAATGATCAACTTTAATGGCTCTTTGACCCATATCCCGGAGAAAAAATGGCAACAGGAAAGATGTATCACCTTAGATAAAGAATATCTATTAGACATTGTCAAAAGGAAGGAAGAGATTGAAGCAGACTTCATTGCTGGAGAATATCGAAAGAAATTTTATATCACAGCCCCCAATGAAACGATTGCCGACCCGAAATTATTTGGTGTAGAATCTTTTCAACCTGAAAATCAATTTAATCCAGAATTGGTTACCAAAAATCCCAACTGTATCCTTTTGCAAACGCATGCCAATGATAAATATGCTTTGGAGGATGAGTTGAATCAATTTTATCAACAACAATTATCTATCAACACTTGGGGCGGTCCGCTCAATATCCTTGAATGCACTCCAAAAGGCGTCAACAAAGCTTTTGCTTTGAAATATTTATTAGAGGTTCTGAACGTAGAGCGAAAAGATTTGATTGCTTTTGGTGACGAGCACAATGATACAGAGATGTTAGCTTTTGCCGGTACTGGCTATGCCATGAAAAACGCTAACCAAACACTTCTTCCTTACGCAGATGAGCAACTGCCGCTGACCAATGACCAAGACGGGGTCGCTCATCAATTATCGAAACTATTTTTATAATGAGACTTAGAGTTGGACAGGTTTTCTGCCCGACTTTTTAATATTTACACGTAATCTTCCCAGATTTCATTTTTCTGCGACTGATTGTGCACTAGCAATCATGGGGCGGTCTCATCAGCTGTTGATTTTCAATTATTTCCTATCAGTTTATTTATGCTATAAATTGAATATTATAAATTTTGTTTTTTTAAATTTAAAATGTTTCTAGATTTTTTATTGATTTTCCTCTTTCTTATTTAATAATTCATGTAGATAGAATTATTTTTTCAAAATTTTCATTATTTTTCCAATCGTTTTTCAAGGTTAATATATTGTTTAAATGGCTAGTTTTGTCCGTTTACAATCTGTCAAAAATATGAAAGATTTTGATTTTTTTAGCTCAAACTATTGCATTTTTCATGAAAACGTTTTATACTTAAGTAGTCTTAAATTTTTCTTAAACTTAAGTCAAACATTTTATAAGGAGGAAAGACAATAATGAGTATCGGAATCATTATTGCAAGCCATGGTGAATTTGCTGCTGGTATTCATCAATCAGGTTCTATGATTTTTGGTGAGCAAGAAAAAGTTCAAGTTGTAACTTTTATGCCAAATGAAGGTCCTGATGATTTGTATGCTAAGTTCAATGACGCTGTGGCTGCTTTTGACGCGAACGATGAAGTTCTAGTTTTGGCTGACCTTTGGAGTGGCTCTCCATTTAACCAAGCTAGCCGTGTAATGGGTGAAAATCCTGACCGTAAGTTCGCGATCATTACAGGTTTGAATCTGCCAATGTTGATTCAAGCTTATACAGAACGAATGATGGATGCCAATGCTGGCGTTGACGCTGTTGCCGCAAACATCATCAAAGAAGCCAAGGACGGAGTGAAAGCTCTTCCTGAAGAACTAAATCCTGTAGCTGAGGTAGCAAGTGCACCGGCTGCACCAACTGCTCAAGCTGCTATTCCAGAAGGAACCGTTATCGGCGATGGCAAGTTGAAAATCAATCTTGCTCGTATCGATACACGTCTTCTTCACGGTCAAGTTGCAACTGCTTGGACACCAGATTCTAAAGCAGACCGTATCATCGTTGCTTCTGACTCCGTATCAGCTGATAAACTTCGTAAAGAGTTGATCAAACAAGCTGCTCCTGGTAATGTCAAAGCAAATGTTGTCCCAATTGACAAATTGATTGCGGTAGCAAAAGACCCTCGTTTTGGTAACACACATGCACTGATTCTTTTTGAAACTCCTCAAGATGCACTCCGTGCTGTTGAAGGCGGTGTTGATATCAAAACACTTAATGTTGGCTCAATGGCTCACTCAACTGGTAAAACAATGGTCAATAACGTTTTGTCAATGGACAAAGATGATGTTGCAACCTTTGAAAAATTGCGTGACCTCGGAGTGGAATTTGACGTACGTAAAGTGCCAAATGACTCCAAAAAAGATTTGTTTGACTTAATTAAAAAAGCCAACGTTCAATAATGGAAAGGATTTAGAATATGTCAATTATTTCTATGATTTTAGTGGTCTTCGTTGCCTTTCTTGCTGGACTCGAAGGAATCTTGGACCAATTTCAATTCCACCAACCACTTGTTGCTTGTACCTTGATTGGTCTTGTAACAGGACACTTGGAAGCAGGTGTAATGCTTGGTGGTTCACTACAAATGATCGCTCTTGGTTGGGCAAATATTGGTGCTGCTGTTGCGCCTGATGCTGCTCTTGCCTCTGTTGCTGCCGCTATCATTATGGTACAAGGTGGAGACTTTACAAACAAAGGTGTTGCTGTCGCAACTGCTGTTGCTATCCCACTTGCTGTTGCTGGTCTTTTCCTTACAATGATCGTACGTACTATCTCAGTTGCCCTTGTTCACGGTGCTGATGCTGCCGCTAAAAAAGGTGACATCGCAGGCGTAGAACGCGCTCACTTGTTTGCTCTTGTCCTTCAAGGTTTGCGTATCGCTCTTCCTGCTGCACTTCTACTTGCTATTCCAGCTGAAGCTGTACAAAACTTACTCGCAATGATGCCTGCATGGTTGTCAGATGGTATGGCTATCGGTGGTGGTATGGTCGTTGCCGTTGGTTACGCTATGGTTATCAACATGATGGCAACTCGCGAAGTATGGCCATTCTTTGCTATCGGTTTTGCACTTGCAGCTGTTAGTCAATTAACCCTTATCGCTCTTGGTACAATCGGTGTTGCAATTGCTCTTATCTATCTGAACCTTTCTAAAAAAGGTGGGAATGGTAGTGGCGGAGGTTCTGCTACATCAAGCGACCCAATTGGTGATATTTTAGAAGACTACTAAGAAAGGAGCTACTAATATCATGACAGAAAAAATTCAATTATCAAAATCAGATCGTCAAAAAATTTGGTGGCGTTCAACTTTCTTGCAAGGTTCTTGGAACTATGAACGGATGCAAAACTTAGGTTGGGCTTATGCATTAATTCCAGCTATCAAAAAACTTTATACTAAAAAAGAAGACCAAGCTGCTGCTCTTGAACGTCACTTGGAATTCTTCAACACTCACCCATACGTAGCTGCTCCTATCATTGGTGTGACACTTGCTTTGGAAGAAGAAAAAGCAAACGGTGTTGAAATTGATGACGCTGCTATTCAAGGGGTTAAAATCGGTATGATGGGACCTCTTGCTGGTATCGGTGACCCAGTCTTCTGGTTTACCGTTCGTCCTATCCTTGGTGCTCTTGGTGCTTCTCTTGCCTCAACAGGAAACATCATGGGTCCAATCCTCTTCTTCGTTCTTTGGAATCTTATCCGTATGGCCTTCTTGTGGTACACTCAAGAACTTGGTTACAAAGCTGGTTCTGAAATTACTAAAGACATGTCAGGTGGCATCCTTCAAGACATCACTAAAGGAGCTTCAATCCTTGGTATGTTTATCCTTGCTGTACTCGTTGAACGCTGGGTAAACGTAAGCTTTGCTCTTCAACTTCCTTCAACAAAACTATCTGAAGGTGCTTATATCAACTTCCCTAAGGGAGCTGTAACTGGTTCTCAACTGCAAAAAATCTTAGGTGATGTTGCAAATGGACTTAGCTTAACTCCTGAAAAAGCAAACACACTTCAAGGACAATTGAATTCATTGATTCCTGGTTTGATGGGACTTCTCCTTACTTTCCTTTGTATGTGGTTGCTTAAGAAGAAAGTTTCACCAATCACTATCATCATCGGACTCTTCATCGTTGGTATCATTGCCAAAGTTATTGGTTTGATGTAAACATGGAAAAAGAAGGTTTCGGCCTTCTTTTTTATTGACAATAAATGTGCTATAATAGAAAAGATAATAGATAAACGAGGATTGAACATGGCACAGTCACAAAATACAAAAATTGATTTTCAGACAACAGGAATTTCTTATCTGGGAATTGGAGGGAAAGTTGGTAAATTCTTAGTGGGAGATAAAGCGCTCGAGTTTTATGCCGATGCCAATGTCGAAGACTACATTCAAATTCCTTGGGATACTATTCATCAAATCGGTGCCAATGTGTCTGGCAAACGAATTAGTCGTCATTTTGAAGTCTTTACCAATAAAGGAAAATTCCTTTTCGCTTCAAAAGATGCTGGAACTATTTTGAAACACGCTCGAAATCATATCGGCAATGAAAAGGTCGTTAAATTACCGACACTGATTCAAACAATTGGTCAATTTTTTAAAAATCTATTTGCAAAAAAATAAGAATTCTTGTATAATCATAGGAAACGGATAAGTAAATCTAGTATCTCTTTCAGAAAGTCTGCGGCAGCTGTGAGCAGATAGGGAGCTAGCTTGAAATTCTACCGTGATACTAATTTCATAAACAATCAAGTGCACTTATGTGAAGTTGGATGGAACCGTGGCTCTGCCACTCCAACACTTTCCATAAGTGTATTTTTATTTAAGGAGGTTCTGATGTTAGATATTAAACGCATTCGCACAGATTTTGATATCATCGCAAAAAAACTAGCTACTCGTGGCGTTGACGCTGCAACACTTGATAAAATGAAAGAGTTTGATAGCAAACGCCGTGAACTCTTGGTCAAGGTTGAAAATTTAAAAGCAGAGCGTAACACGGTTTCAGCAGAAATTGCCCAAGCGAAACGTAATAAAGACAATGCTGATGATAAAATTGCTGCCATGCAAAAATTATCTGCTGAAATTAAAGCATTAGACGCAGAGTTAGCAGAAATTGACGCTACATTAACCGAGTTTACAACGACTTTGCCAAATATTCCTCACGATAGTGTGCCGGTAGGTGCTGACGAAGACGATAATGTAGAAGTTCGCCGTTGGGGGACGCCACGTGTGTTTGACTTTGATGTAAAAGCTCACTGGGATCTTGGTGAAAATCTTGATATTCTCGACTGGGAACGCGGAGCAAAAGTAACCGGTGCTCGCTTCCTCTTTTACAAAGGATTAGGAGCTCGTCTAGAACGCGCTATTTATAATTTCATGTTAGACGAGCATCAAAGAGAGGGCTACACAGAAGTCATCCCTCCTTACATGGTTAATCACGATTCTATGTTTGGGACTGGTCAATATCCAAAATTCAAAGAAGATACGTTTGAATTGAGCGATACAAATTACGTTCTCATTCCAACTGCTGAAGTTCCTTTGACAAACTACTACCGAGGGGAAATTTTAGACGGAAAAGACTTGCCAATCTACTTCACAGCCATGAGTCCGTCTTTTCGTTCTGAAGCTGGTTCTGCCGGTCGTGACACCCGTGGTTTGATTCGTTTGCATCAATTCCACAAAGTAGAAATGGTCAAATTTGCCAAGCCAGAGCATTCTTATGAAGAATTAGAAAAAATGACCGCTAATGCGGAAAATATCCTGCAAAAGTTGAATCTTCCTTACCGTGTCGTTGCACTTTCTACAGGGGATATGGGCTTCTCTGCAGCGAAGACCTACGACTTGGAAGTCTGGATTCCAGCACAGAATACCTACCGTGAAATTTCTAGCTGTTCCAATACCGAAGATTTCCAAGCTCGTCGTGCCCAAATCCGTTACCGTGACGAAGCAGATGGCAAGGTCAAACTCCTACACACGTTGAATGGATCCGGTCTTGCAGTTGGTCGTACCGTTGCAGCTATTCTTGAAAATTATCAAAATGAAGACGGCTCTGTCACTATTCCAGAAATTCTTCGTCCATACATGGGCGGTGTGAAAGTGATTGCTCCAAAATAACATAAAAACTCTGAGATTTTCAAATCATCTCAGAGTTTTCTTATCTCTTCATTTGATTGTTTCGCTTTTTAATCATTGCACTTCGAACCACACTTATCACAGTTGGGAGTAAGGTGACAATGACAATTCCCAAAATAATAGCTGAAAAATGAGTTTTCACAAAGGGAATATTCCCAAAAAGATATCCTGCCCCTGTCGCAATCAAAGACCAAGACAAAGCAGCGATAAAAGCTCGTTTCAGAAAAGAATGAACAGGGAATTGACTAATGCCTGCTACAAAAGGCACAAAGGTACGAATAATGGGAATATAGCGTCCTAAAATAATAGAAGTAGAGCCATGTTTTTCAAAATACACTTCTGCTTCTTTGATATTTTCTTCTTTTATCAATTTACTGAAAAATTTATAATGTACAAAACGATAACCCAAGGTTCTGCCAATGAAGAAATTACAGGTATCACCGACAAAAGCTCCCACAAAAAATAGAAGCATAAAAAGTAGAACATTAAAATGCATTGCTGGATTAGCTGATAGAGCGCCTGCAGCAAAAAGTAAGCTGTCTCCCGGCAAGAATGGAAATACTACCGCAGCTGTCTCAATAAAAATCACCAAAAACAAAATCAAATACGTCCAGCCACCTACAGCATGAGCAATATTATAAATGTGTGCATCAATATGCAAGATAAAATCAATAATAAACATCTCTTCTCCTTTTGTCCATTCTCTATTATAGCAGAAAATATTACAGAAAAGCGGATTTTAAAAATAAAAAAACAGAAGTGAACGGTACAAGCTAATCCACTTCTGATTTTTATTAGTATTTTCGAAATCGTTGGTAACGTGCTTCTAAAAGTTGTTCAAGTGGTAGTTGAGACAAATTTGCTAATTCAGCGACTATTTCTTGTTTCACAGCATACAATAAATCTTGATTGCTGAGTCCTGCTTCTGGAATCACCTTGTCCACTACTCCCATATCAAGAAGCTCATGAGAAGTGATTTTCATGAGTTCTGCAGCTTCCATAGCACGACTGCCGTCTTTCCACAAGATAGAAGCAAAACCTTCGGGACTAAGCACCGCGTAAATTGAATTTTCTAGCATCCAGACCTTGTCTGCAACAGCTAAAGCTAGTGCTCCTCCAGAGCCACCCTCACCGATAATAATAGCAATAATCGGCACCTTTAAATCACTCATTTCGAGCAAATTACGCGCAATAGCTTCTCCTTGACCGCGCTCTTCAGCACCGACTCCTGGATAAGCACCGGCTGTGTTGATAAACGTAACGACAGGACGACCAAATTTCTCTGCCTGCTTCATCAAGCGAAGTGCCTTTCGATAACCTTCTGGATGAGGTTGCCCAAAATTCCGTTGCAAATTATCCTGTAGATTGCGTCCTTTTTGAATCCCAACAACGGTGATGGGCTGACCATCTAAAGTTCCGATTCCACCGATAACCGCTCCGTCATCTCGAAAAGAACGATCGCCATGTAATTCAATAAAATTCTCGCAAATTCCTTGTGCAAAATCCAAAGCTGTCAACCGCGCCTGATCTCGTGCTTCTTTAATAATTCGAGTAATATTCGTCATTGTTTACCTCCATGGAAAGCCAAGAGCATTGCAATGGTGGAGCGCAATTCCAAGCGCTTGACAATGGCATCAACAAAACCATGCTCAAGCAAAAATTCCGCCTTTTGAAAGTCATCTGGCAATTTTTCACGAACAGTTGTTTCAATTACTCGGCGGCCTGCAAAACCAACGAGCGCTTGTGTCTCAGCCAAAATGATGTCTCCTTCCATGGCAAAAGAAGCCGTCACCCCACCCGTGGTCGGATCTGTCAAAATCGTCAAATAAAACAAGCCAGCATTAGAATGGCGTTTCACCGCTGCGGATACTTTAGCCATTTGCATCAAACTCATAATTCCTTCTTGCATGCGAGCGCCACCAGAAGCTGTAAACAAAGTGACTGGCAACTGATGTTCTGTAGCATATTCAAAAAGACGAGTAATTTTTTCTCCAACGACTGTTCCCATAGAAGCCATGATAAAGTTGGAATCCATGATCCCCAGTGCAGTTTTTTGACCACCGATTGTCGCAATTCCTGTTAGTACCGCTTCATCCAAACCTGTTTTTTCACGGACAGTTCTTAATTTTTCACGATATTTAGGAAACTTCAAGGGGTCTGATGTTTCAATTCCTGTAAATAATTCCTCAAAACTATTGGCATCTACCGTTAAATTGAGGCGTTCAAAAGCTGAAATACGAAATGTATAGCCACATTGCGGGCAAATCCGCTCACTTCCCAAATCTTTTTGGTAAATGATATGCTTACATCCTGGACATTTTGAAAACAGTTCATCCGGAAACTCTGGTTTCACTTGAGGTTTCTCACGACTGGAACGGTTTGGATTGATCCGAATATACTTATCCTTTTTGGAAAACAAAGCCATGACTTATATCCTTTACTCCTCTACTTCTTCTTTTGATAAGCTGGTAAAAATTTCTCCATAAGAAAAGCTGTATCATAATCGCCAGCAATGACATGTGGATCTGAAATCAAATCTAACTGAAAACCGCTATTTGTCACAATGCCGTCGATTTCTAATTCATAGAGCGCACGCTGCATTTTCATAAGTGCATCAAAACGATTTTCACCATGAACAATAATCTTGGCAATCATGCTGTCATAATACGGCGGAATCGTGTAGCCAGGATAAACTGCAGAATCCACACGCAACCCCACTCCACCACTCGGTAGATAGAGGTTGGAAATCTTTCCCGGACTTGGTGTAAAGTTAAATGCAGGATTTTCCGCATTGATTCGACACTCAATCGCATGACCTGTTATATGAATATCTTCTTGGTTAAAAGGCAGCTCTTGCCCCGCAGCAATATTGATTTGCTCCTTGACAATGTCCACCCCCGTTACAAATTCCGTTATCGGATGCTCCACTTGGACACGAGTATTCATTTCCATGAAATAAAATTCTCTTTTGCCTTCATCAAATAAGAATTCAATCGTTCCAGCGTTTTCATATCCGACAGATTTGGCAGCTCGTACAGCAGCTTCCCCAATTTTACGACGAAGGGTCTTGCCAATCGCAACCGACGGACTTTCTTCCAACACTTTTTGATTATTTCTTTGAAGTGAACAATCGCGCTCGCCTAAGTGGACAACATGACCATGTTGGTCAGCCAAAATTTGGACTTCAATATGCCGAGCTGGATAAATAACCCGCTCCATATACATGGCGCCATTTCCGAAAGCCGCTTTGGCTTCTCTGGAAGCCGATTCAAAGGCGGCCACTAAATCTTCCACCTTTTCGACTTTCCGAATGCCTTTGCCACCACCGCCAGCGGAAGCTTTTAGCATGACTGGATAGCCGATTTTTTCTGCAACCGCAAGTGCTTCGTCTGACGTATGAACTTCGCCATCAGAACCTGGGATTACAGGCACATTAGCCTTAATCATCTGAGCACGCGCATTGATTTTATCACCCATTAAATCCATTACCGCTCCCGAAGGACCGATAAATTTAATACCAACTTCCTCGCACATCGTCGCAAACTTAGAATTCTCACTCAAAAAACCAAAGCCTGGATGAATTGCCTCTGCTCCAGTCAAAACTGCGGCAGAAAGAACCGCATTCATATTGAGGTAGGATTCTGTCGACTTTGCTGGACCTATACAAACCGCTTCATCTGCCAGTAAAGTATGGAGAGCTTCTTTGTCAGCAGTAGAATAGACTGCGACTGTCGCAATCCCTAACTCTCTAGCTGCACGAATAATTCTGACCGCAATTTCCCCACGGTTGGCAATTAAAATCTTACGAAACATGGTGAAATCTCCTTTTTTATTGTCCGAGGGCAAAAGTTAAAGTACCACTCGCTGCCAACTTCCCGTCAACTTCTGCTTTCGCTTCCACAACCGCAATGGTGCCACGACGCTTCACAAACTTCGCTGTCATGATGAGCTGATCACCAGGAACAACTTGTTTTTTAAATTTCACCTTGTCCATTCCGGCATAAAAGACCAATTTCCCCTTATTTTCCTCCTTGGACAATTCCAAAACACCGGCTGTTTGAGCTAAAGCCTCCATAATGAGAACTCCTGGCATGACAGGATATTCAGGAAAATGACCGTTAAAGAAAGGCTCATTGATTGTAACATTTTTAAGCGCTACAATCTCATCTTCTTTCACTTCCAGCACACGGTCAACCAATAGCATAGGATAACGATGTGGAAGAGCTTCTTTTATCGCATTGATATCAATCATTTAATCCGCACCAAACCTTTCCCAAATTCGACCATTTCTTCGTTTTGGACAAGGATTTCTGTCACAATACCGTCTTTAGGTGATGGTACTTCGTTCATTACTTTCATAGCCTCAATAATCATCAAGGTTTGCCCTTTCTTCACTTGGTCGCCAACGGAAACAAAAGAAGGTTTATCAGGACCTGAAGCAAGATAAGCAACTCCAACCAATGGACTTTCTACTACATCGCCTTCAGCTATAGGTATTTCTGGACTAATGGTTTCCTCCACAATTGGAGGAACAGTTGGCTGGGTAACTTCGACTTGTGAAACAAGATTGGTGTTCACTGTTGAATCCTCTGTAGAAGGAACAATTGATTCAACTGTTCTTTCATTTTTACTGAACGTTAATTCATCACTTTGATTTTTATAAGAAAATTCACGCAGACTTGATTGGTCAAATTGAGCCATCAAATCTTTGATTTCATTGATATTCATTTAAGCCTCCCAGCGCTTGAATGCAAGTACAGCATTGTGCCCACCAAAGCCAAAGGTATTTGAAATCGCATACGGAATATCATGTTCTTGCCCTTGACCATAGATGACATTCGCCTCGATATCATCTGAAAGTTCTTGCGTTCCTGCAGTCATCGGTACAAAGTTATGACGCATTGCCTCAATCGTTGCAATAGCTTCTACTGCACCAGCTGCACCAAGAAGGTGACCTGTGAAAGATTTCGTAGAAGAAACTGGTACTTCTTTTCCAAGAACACTAACAATCGCTTGACTTTCACCTTTTTCATTGGCTTGTGTAGAAGTTCCATGAGCATTCACATAGGCAATATCTGAAGGTTGTAATCCTGCTTCTTCAATGGCTAGTTTCATAGCTTTAGCAGCCCCTGTACCAGCTGGTGATGGTGTTGTCATGTGATAAGCGTCACAAGTATTTCCATACCCCACAATTTCTGCTAAAATCGTTGCCCCACGTTTTTCAGCATGTTCTAGGCTTTCAATTACCAAAACACCTGCACCTTCTCCCATTACAAATCCATTTCGATCTTTATCAAATGGAATAGATGAACGTTTTGGATCTTCATTTGTAGACAGAGCTGTAAGAGCTGCAAAACCGCCGATGCCAATTTCGTTGATAGAGCATTCAGAACCACCTGCTAAAATAACATCTTGAAAACCAAATTTGATTTCACGGAATGCCTCTCCAATAGCATCATTAGAAGACGCACAAGCAGTTGTAATAGATTTACACACCCCATTAGCTCCCACACGAATAGCGATATTTCCAGCTCCCATATTTGAAAGTGCTTTAGGAATGAAGAGCGGTTGGATACGATTGGCTCCTCTTTCATGCATTCGGATAATTTGATCTTGCAATTCTTTTAAGCCACCAATCCCACTAGATACAATGACACCAAATCGATCATGGTCAACTGTCTCGGTATCTAGATGAGCATTTTCTAACGCTTCTAAAGCTGCATGAATGGCATAAATAGAATACATATCCATACGATTTTTGTCTTTTTTAACAAAATGTTTTTCTAGCGGGAAATCTTTAATTTCTGCTGCATTATGTACACCAATCACACTAGGATCAAAATTCGTAATTGGACCAATACCAATCTTCCCTTCTTTTAGACTATCCCAAAACTCTTCGGGTGTGTTTCCAATAGGTGAAGTTACTCCATATCCTGTTACAACAACTCGATTTAGTTTCATTTCAAACTCCTTTATTAAGAAAATATATCACATGCTTAAAACTCGTAAGTTTTAGTCATCTTCTACCTCATGGTTAACCCGCCATCAATGGCAATGACTTGCCCAGTTAAATACTCTTGACGAGCTAGAAAGGCTGCCACTTCTGCCACTTCGCTGGTATTCCCAAAGCGTTTCATTGGAATTTGTGCTAACGTAGCTTCTTTCACTTTATCAGACAAAACATCGGTCATATCTGACTCAATCATACCTGGCGCAATAGCATTCACTCGTACATTGCGAGCTGCTACTTCACGCGCTACAGACTTAGTAAATCCAATCAGTCCAGCCTTAGAAGCCGCATAGTTTGCTTGACCGACATTGCCAATCAAACCAACCACACTTGATACATTGATAACAGCACCTTGACGAGCTTTCGACATTGGCTTCAAAACCGCTTGAGTCATATTAAAAGCACCAACAAGATTCACTTTCAAGACCTGTTCAAAATCTTCCTCTGTCAATTTTAGCATGAGTTTATCTTTTGTAATCCCTGCATTATTGACTAGAATATCCACGCTTCCAAGTTTTTCGATAGCTTCTTCTACCATCCGCTTAGCATCCGTGCTATCTGATACATCACCAGAGATAGAAGCCACTTGTACACCATAATCTGAAAATTCAGAGACGAGCACCTCATCAATCTCACGGCGACCGTTTAAAACAATGTTGGAACCTAGACTTGCAAACTTATGTGCCATTGCAAGACCAATTCCACGTGTTGAACCAGTTATAAAAACATTTTTACCTTTCAGTTCCATACCTATTCCTTATTTTCTAGAAGAGTAGATAAACTTCTAACATCTTCAACGTGAGCAACCTTTGCTGATTTATCAATTTTTTTAACAAAACCAGAAAGAACCTTACCTGGACCAATTTCAATAAAATTAGTTACACCAGCTTTTTGCATCGTTGCAATACTATCATAAAAACGAACTGGTTCCATAACTTGACGAGTTAAGAGTTCCTTAATTTGTCCTTGTTCCATGACAGTTGCTTTGGTATTGCCTACCAAAGGAAGTTTGAAATCAGCAAATTCAACTGTTTCTAAAACTTTTGCCAATTTATCACTTGCAGGTTTTAGCAAAGCTGTATGAAATGGACCAGAGACATTCAAAGGGATGAGACGCTTAACACCAGCTTCTTTTAACAATTCTACTGCTTTGTCAACCGCTTCAACTTCACCACCAATAACAATCTGACTAGGCGTATTGTAATTTGCTGGTGATACAATTCCCAGCTGACAAGCTGCTTGACAAGCTGCTTCAATAGTTGCCACATCTGCGTTTAGTACCGCAACCATTTTACCAGAGCCAGCAGGAGCTGCTTCTTCCATAAAAGCACCACGTTTCGCAACCAAAGAAACCGCTGTTTTAAAATCCAAAGCACCTGCTGCTACCATGGCAGAGTATTCCCCAAGAGAAAGGCCTGCTACCATATCAGCTTGCATTCCTTTTTCTTGCAATAATCGGTAAATAGCAACCGAAGTGGTTAAAATTGCTGGCTGAGTATGGCGTGTCTGGTTGAGCTTTTCTTCCTCATTATCTATCAGATATCGTAGATCATAGCCCAATACTTGACTTGCTTCATCATAGGTTGCCCTCACTACATCAAACTGATCGTAAAGGTCACGAGCCATTCCCAGATACTGAGCACCCTGACCTGCAAATAGAAAGGCTGTTTTAGTCATTTCTAGTTACTCCTGCCCAACGGCTAGCTTCTTTTTGGATTACCTCTGCTGCACCGTAGTAAATATCTTTTAAAATTTCTTCAACTGTTTCTTCCTTGCTGACAAGCCCCGCAATTTGTCCTGACATGACAGAGCCATGTTCAACATCACCGCGAACAACTGCATTTGCCAGAGCACCCGCTCCTAAACTCTCAAAAACAGTTAAATCAGGATTTTCTTGCTTAAAAGCATCCTTTTCTGCTTGATCAAATTCTCTAGTTAGTTTATTTTTCAAAGCTCGTACTGCATGACCAAAATGTTGAGCAGAAATGGTTGTATCAATATCCCGAGCTTTCAAAATCATATTTTTATAATTTTGGTGCGCATTTGACTCTTTTGCAACGACGAAACGTGTTCCCACTTGAACAGCCTCTGCACCAAGCATAAAGCCTGCAGCTGCACCGCGACCATCGGCAATCCCTCCTGCTGCAATTACAGGAATATCAACTGCTTCAACTACCTGACGAACCAAAGTCATGGTGGTTAATTTTCCAATATGCCCACCTGCTTCCATTCCTTCAGCAATGACTGCATCTGCACCAATTTTTTCCATTCGCTTAGCCAATGCTACACTTGGAACTACTGGAATGACTGTAATACCTGCGTCGTGGAAACGAGTCATATATTTACTTGGATTTCCTGCACCAGTTGTCACAACCTTGACACCTTCTTCAATCACTAAGTCAACAATATCTTCCACAAACGGTGACAACAGCATGATATTCACGCCAAAAGGTTTGTCTGTCAATGACTTAATTTTATCAATATTAGCTTTGACAACTTCTTTCGGTGCATTACCACCACCGATAATGCCAAGACCTCCCGCTTTAGAAACTGCACCAGCCAAGTCACCATCAGCAACCCAGGCCATCCCACCCTGGAAAATAGGATATTTAATATTTAACAATTCTGTAACACGTGTTTGCATAATACCTTCCTTTATATTGCTTAAGTAATGGCTCAATCCTTTCAGTTCAAGCACTTGTATACTTTGAAAATCAAACTATTACCTAAACAAGAGGGAGTGAAACATGCCATCCAACTATAGATTTTATTGTTCCACCCCAGCAAAATCAACTGTCTCTTGCTCTTTTCTCAAAAGAAAATCGGTTATACAGTCAACTTTACTGCCTACCTCAATACCTTTTTCAAAAGAGGGCGAGAATCTTATCTCAGCCCCGTTTCATCTTTTTATTTTGTTTTTTCTTCAACGTAGGCAACTAAGTCACCAACTGTGTTCAATCCTTCTTCGGTTTCGATTTGAATATCGAATGCATCTTCAATTTCTGAGATAACTTGGAACAAATCCAATGAATCTGCGTCAAGATCATCAAAAGTTGACTCAAGAGTAACTTCTGAAGGTTCTTTACCAAGTTCTTCCACAATAATTTCTTGTACTTTTTCAAATACTGCCATGATAGACTCCTTTAAAAATAAATATTTATATTCATGTGTTTACCACATAATAACTAAATTGTAACAATAAGTGTGCCCCATGTCAAACCTCCACCGAATCCTGACAACAAAACTGTTTGACTGCCATCAAGGTGAATGAGTCCTTTTTCAACACACTCAGATAAAAGAATTGGAATGCTCGCTGCACTCGTATTCCCATATTCCATCATATTTGCAGGAAGTTTTTCCCTTGCTACACCAATCTTTTTCGCCATTTTATCTAAAATACGAATATTGGCTTGATGTAATAATAAATAGTCAATATCCTCTACTTGAATATCACTGGATTCAATTGTATTTTTTATAGATTTTGCCACATCTCGAATAGCAAAATCAAAAATTTTACGACCATCCATCGTCAAATATGGTGCCGCTTCTTCCTTTTCAGAATAAGGTGAAGATAAACCAAACTTACCACAAGTCAAGCTTTCCCCACGCGAACCGTCTGTATATTGACTTTCAGCTAAAAAATGCTGCCGCTCTGAGCTCTCTAGCAAAACACCACCAGCACCATCACCGAAAAGAACTGCAGTTGAACGATCAGACCAATCAAGAACTTTTGATAAGGTTTCACTTCCTATAACAAAACCCTTTTGGTAACGACCTGAAGAAATTAACTTTTCAGCTGTTGACAGAGCGAAGATAAAACCACTACAAGCCGCTGTTAAGTCAAATGCAAAGGCATGCCTTGCACCAATATTTGCTTGAACTCGTGCAGCTGTTGAAGGCATCATGGAGTCTGGGGTAATAGTTGCCACAATGATAAAGTCTAGCTCATCTGCATTGATGTTTGCCTTTTTCAACAATTGTTCTGCCACCTTGGTAGCCAAAACACTCGTTGATTCTATTTGTGATAAATGACGACGCTCTATTCCTGTTCGACTTGAAATCCATTCATCGCTCGTATTCATTATTTTTGCCAAATCATCATTTGTAACCACCTGACTTGGAGCATAATGAGCGACTTGACTAATTTTAGCATAGTTCATTATTTCAAATCCTCTAGAAAATGATACAGATTAGTTAACCCTTTCCCCATGACCTTCATCTCTTCAGCACCCATTCCTTCAATGATTCTTTCAACCATTCTCTTGTGAAATCTTCTGTGCAAGCGATAAATCAGGCGACCATTTTTTGTCAAATTCAGATGAACGACACGACGATCAACTTCTGAACGTGTCCGTTCAATATAGCCTTTTCTTTCAAGGTTATTTAAACTAGTTGTTACGGTTCCTAATGTCACCATCAATTCCTTTGCTACGCTACTAGGAGTCGCATTGGGATTTTTTCCAACAACATCAATCGTGTGCATTTCTTTGATAGAGATATCTTTGAAGCGACTGCCTCTCAAACTAGATTCTTCAATAACCAATACATTATTGAAAATAGATGTTAAATAATCATTGACCAATTGGTAATCCAAAAATCTATCCTCCTCTAACAAAAAACTTTCAACATCAAAACATTTGACTAGAAAAGTATATCAAATATCAAATTAAATTGCAACTACTTTTTTACTTCCCAGAAAATTTTGGTCGACGCTTCTCAGCATAAGCTCGCACCCCTTCTTTGAAATCTTCTGTGAAAGCCAATGTCTTCTGCAACTGTAGTTCGAGTTTTGCATACTCATCCCAACCAGTAAACAAACTCTTCCATACCAATTCTTTAATAGCACGATAAGAATTAAGTGAATGACGTTTCAACTTCTTAATCACTTGATTCGTTGTAGTTTCTAACTTTTCAACTTCACAAACTTTATACAAAAGACCATAATTTAAAGCTTTTTCTGCGTTTAACGGTTCACCTGTCATTGCTAATTGAGTTGCTCTCGTCACACCAATCGCTCTAGCAAGTAAATACAGACCACCCGCATCAGGAGCAAGACCTACCCCCACAAAAGCTTGAATAAAACGAGAACGATCCGTTGCAATACAGAAATCCGCGGCGACTACCATATTAGCTGCTGCACCAGCGACTGGCCCATCTACACTCATAACGACCGGCTTAGATAATTGTTTCATTGAGTAAGAAATTTCATTGACCAATTCAGCAATTTTGACCAAAGACTGAATATCATCTGCCTCCACCGCTCGTTGCATTTCTGCCAAATCACCGCCAACAGAAAATACTTTCCCATTTGCATTGATGAGCAAAATTTGGATTTCTTCATCTTCAGAAGCCATTTTTATCGCTCTTAAAATTTCTTCACACATGGGAACATTAAACCCATTGGAAACCTCTGGGCGATTCAAAGTCAATGTTGCAACACCGTCATTAACGTTATATAAAATATTTTCAAATTGCATTTAATTGCCTCCGACAATTATTTTCTTTGTCAATTAAATTATTTGAATATCAAATAATATGGTTACATTCTAACATAAAATATTTGCTTTAGCAAGTAAGCACAAGTAAATTTGAAAAGATTTCAGAATTTTGCTATAATTTAAACAATCAGCCTATAGGAGAATTTATGAAAGTTGTTAAATTTGGAGGAAGTTCACTTGCCTCTGCTGGTCAATTAGAAAAAGTATTACAGATTATAAAAGCTGATCCTGAACGTCGATTCGTGATTGTCTCTGCGCCTGGGAAGAGAAGCACTCAGGATACAAAGGTAACAGATGCCCTCATTAAATATTATAGAGACTATGTTGCTGGTAATGACGTAACAAAGCACCAACAATGGATTATTCAGCGTTATCGAGATATGGCGTTAGAACTGCAGCTCAAACCAAATATTCTAGAAAGAATTTCAAAAAGTTTCCAAAAGCTCGCAAGCCTTCCTATCGAAAATAATAAGTTCTTGTACGATACTTTTCTTGCTGCAGGTGAAAATAATAATGCGAAACTTACTGCAGCCTATTTCTCCCAAAATGGGATAAATGCACGTTATGTTCATCCCAGAGAAGCAGGACTTATTGTGTCCAGTGAACCAGGAAATGCGCGACTTCTCCCCTCCAGTTATGATAAAATCGAAGAATTAAATGAAGCTGATGAAGTATTGATTATACCAGGATTCTTTGGAGTAACAAAAAACGACCAGATTTGCACCTTTTCACGTGGTGGGTCTGATATTACTGGCTCTATTATTGCTGCAGGTGTAAAAGCTGATCTTTATGAAAATTTTACAGATGTTGATGGTATTTTTGCAGCACACCCTGGCATTATCCACATGCCACACTCCATTCCAGAATTAACTTATCGCGAAATGCGCGAATTAGCTTATGCAGGTTTTACTGTATTACATGACGAAGCACTCATTCCAGCTTACCGTGGGAAAATTCCACTCGTTATTAAAAATACAAATAACCCTACTCATCCTGGTACAAAAATTGTTTTAAAGCACAACAACAGGGACTTCCCTGTAGTAGGTATTGCTGCAGATGCCCATTTCACCAGTATTAACATGTCTAAATACCTCATGAACCGTGAAATCGGTTTTGGTAGAAAAGTTCTGCAAATATTGGAAGATCTAAATATCCGCTGGGAGCACATGCCTACCGGTATCGATGACTTATCTATTATTCTTCGGGATCGTGAGTTAACCCCCATTAAAGAGGAAGAAATTCTTCGTCAATTAAGACAAAAATTAGAAGTTGACCACGCAGAAATCGAACATGATCTCTCAATCATTATGATTGTCGGTGAAAAAATGAAAAGTCACATCGGTTTGACTGCTACCGCAACTAAAGCATTGTCAGATAATCACATTAATATCCAAATGATTTCCCAAGGATCTAGTGAAGTTTCTATCATGATTGTTATCAATTCCGAACAAGAAAAAGCAGCTATAAAAGCACTGTACAAAGCTTTTTTTGAATAAAAATTGAGAGTCTAGGTAAAAATTCATAAAAATAGTCAAAAAGCTTAAAATCAAGTTAATTAAAAGGTTGATTTTAAGCTTTTTTCGCTATAAGCGATTATTACACTTTGACCATGAATTGAGTTTTTGCTCAGCCACTTGCATTATATTAACCCCAAAATCTTGATGTAGTAGCTGATGATAAAAGCAACAGAATAGGGTAGGTAGGAGTACGAACTAAAAATTTTCAAATTTTGATTGATTGCTATGCGTAATCTCCCCAGAGTGTATTATTTATAGGTGAACTCGTCAGGCATCTCACCTGGAAATCTATTACAAAATATAATCATCCATGAGCAGTCTAAAAACCAAACAATCTTAATTTGATTAAGATAATACAATCCTCTCGATAAATGAAACAGTGTAACTCATTCTCTAAAAATGAAAATTTTAAAAAAATACATTCTCATTGCTTTGAACATAAAAAAAGAGAATGAACTTCGTCCTCTGCTTTTCATCAACCAAGAGCCTGAATTAGTGTTATAAATAATAATTTTAACCCGAGATTCTGCATTCTATTTTAAAAATAGCAAAAAAGAAACCCGATTATATCAGGGTTTCTAATCATGTATCAACTCCGGCAGTAGGACTCGAACCTACGACATCATGATTAACAGTCATGCGCTACTACCAACTGAGCTATGCCGGATAAATGCTAAGCGACTACCATATCTCACAGGGGGCAACCCCCAACTACTTCCGGCGTTCTAGGGCTTAACTTCTGTGTTCGGCATGGGTACAGGTGTATCTCCTAGGCTATCGTCACTTAACTGCTGAGTA
>NZ_JADNQU010000029.1:0-593 GCF_015594645.1 Streptococcus sp. HF-2466 | reverse complement strand
TTTTTCTACCATTTGTCAAGCAATTCAATGTTTTTCAGTCAAAGAATTGATGATTGATTTGATTTTAATAGTTTATCCTAGCCCTTTTTGGCTCTTTTGATTGGAAAAAGAGTACACAAAATCAACACCATACCTAGCGAAATTTTTTGTAAGGTGTTACAATGATAGAGCATAGACGGCTTTAATAATTTTGGGTTAAAGTGTAATCGTAAAGTTTGTTATGCGTAATGAGGTAATACATTGTCTTTATGAGGCGATGCATTGAGGCAATCGTATGAGGCTTAGTTGAAGTCGTCTGCGATTGTCTTTTTCGTTTCTCATAAAAGTCCGCAATATGATAGGGCTTGGTATGACTGACCGAAGCAATGTTGTGAATGGTCTTGAAGAGAATCTTTCTGGCATGAGGATTGCCCCGTTTGGTGATGTGTTCTTAAGCCAGAAAGTTTCCAGATTCGTAGTGTCTGAGATCAATTCCAATAAAGGCGTTGATTTGATTGGCAGACTGAAAACGGCGAATATCTCCTAATTCGCCTATGATAGAGGTGGCTGTTGTTTCAGCGATACCAGGGATGGAGAGGAGAATCTCGTACTCT
>NZ_JADNQU010000028.1:0-610 GCF_015594645.1 Streptococcus sp. HF-2466 | reverse complement strand
CCTTGCTCGACTTTGACTTCCCAAACTTTTTTTCGAGCGTCTTTATGATAAGTATTCACTCGCAAATGATAAGTACCTGTCGGTTTATTCCAAGTAAAGACTGTTCCTGTCGTCCCTGTATTGCTATTAGACACAATCTGATAATTCGTAATGGTCTTATCCATCAACCAGAGTACGACATTATCACTCTCTTTGTTGCCGTTATGCATAGCTGTAAAATTTCCGTCTGTCTTAGCAGATATTAGATATTTCTCTCCTTTGACCAAATCAATGGAGGTTGATTGCACATACAAGGTTTGATTATCAAAGTCCGTTGGCTTACTGTCGGGTTTAAACTCTCCTTTCGAACCTCTCAACAAATTACGCCCGCCAACACTAATTTGGCTTATCTCCTCTCGAATCCCGTCTGCAGTCTGTTTGACCTCTGTTTTGCTGGCTTTGTCGCCCATTTGCTGGGTTATCCGAGCGAGGTTTTGTTCATTGGATTTCTCGTAAGCGGTTTGTTGGGAGCTGATAGCACCGACTTCTTTTTTTACCTGCTCAATATTAGCGGAGCTTTCCGCCTTTTCTTTGAGCAGATCTGCCTTAACATCGTTTAACCCTTGCTTGG
>NZ_JADNQU010000027.1:0-1209 GCF_015594645.1 Streptococcus sp. HF-2466 | reverse complement strand
GTTTAGTGCTCATGGCCAATAATCTCCTTAAATACAATAAGAGAACGACTCAAACTTAAAAAGCTAGAGTTCCATAATTGGGAATCTCTAGCTTTTTTGTGACTGAGAACTATTTTGTCTCAGACTCACTTACTCTCAACTATTTTTGCCCCATCATTTGCCCCACTTTTAAATCTATCTTTTCTTTTTGAATCAAATTACATCTTAACAAATAGTGTAAAGCCAGTTACTTTTGCTTTGATGCCATACAATATTTTCATGTAGAGAAGACAAATTTTATCTTCTCTTTTTATTTTCAAAATGATAAAAACTGATTTTCTTTTCATGAATCAGACTGAAATTTCCAAATTGTCCATTTATTTTATTGACATTTCCTATAAAAAATGTAGAATACTTCTATTATCAAACTATACTATATAGGGGGAGTATTGAAATGAAATTTTCTAATCGTTTATTACTATTCCTTGCAGGAGTTGTTTTTGTCCTTTTAGCACTTTTTCTATTTACAAACCCAGCAGCTAATCTTGTTGCTTACAGCTGGTGGATTGCATTTGGTTTATTGGTTGCTTCTATAGTGGCTATTTTAAGCTATTTCTCTGTGCCAAAAGAGCTTCGCTCACCTGTTTATCTTTTCCAAAGATTATCAACCTGCTCTTAGCTATTTACCTCGTTGCCTATGGATTGTGACCTTACCTGTCATCATTCCAACCATTTTAGGAATTTAGTTAATTGTAGAAGCCATTATTGCTTTCTTTAAAGGTAATTGTCTAGGACTGATTTTCTCTGCTATTGGCAATCACATCATGTGGGTGGCGCTACTTGTATTTCTGCTTAGATTAGTCATTTTGTTCAATCCAACAGCTACAAGCGTCTTTGTCATTTATGCCGTTGCTTTTGCATTTTTAATTGCTGGTTTTACCTATATCGTTGATGCCTTTCGTAAATAATCTAGTTGCTATTTCTATCGCATTCAAAAAAGCTGGGACAAAAATTGTACTGCCCTCAAAAAGTTAGACAAAAAATATTAGTGAAAGGATTTAGTTCTGTACTGCACAGGACTAAGTCCTTTTAGTTTCGTTTTGATCCGTTTATTGTTGTAATAAACAATATAAGTTGCAATAGCTTTCTCCAGCTCATCAAGCGATTGATAACTCTTCTCATAACCGTAGAACATCTCCGATTTGAGGATGCCAAAGAAGGACTCCATCA
>NZ_JADNQU010000026.1:0-1304 GCF_015594645.1 Streptococcus sp. HF-2466 | reverse complement strand
TGTTATTTTTATGAAATTAAGTTATGAAGACAAGGTTCAAATCTATTACTTGCGAAAAAGCGGCGCAACTCTCAAGTCATTATCAAAACAGTTTAACCTCAATCAGTCAGGGATCGAATATCTGATTCGACTAATTGATAGGCATGGAGTAGACATTGTCAAGAGAGGTAAGAAGACTTATTATTCTCCTGAACTAAAGCAAAAAATCCTTCATCAAGTTCTTCTTGAAGGGCGTTCTCAATTGTCAGTCTCTCTCGATTTTGCCCTTCCTAACAGGGGGACTCTCCCAAATTGGCTGGCACAATATAAGAAAAACGGCTATACTATTGTTGAGAAACAAAGAGGGAGACCACCAAAGATGGGACGTAAGAAAAAGAAAACTTGGGAAGAAATGACGGAACTAGAGCGACTTCAAGAAGAGAACGAGCGTCTTAGAACGGAGAATGCCTATCTAAAAAAGTTGAGGGAGTTACGCTTAAGGGACAAAACCTTACAGCACGAAAAGCAGAGACAATTAGAGAGATGGTCAAGGGAGGATTCCGATTAAGTTTCCTACTAGCCATAGCTAAACTCTCTCGTGCAACTTACTATTACCAGCTAAAACAGCTGGACAAACCAGACAAGAATCAAGAGTTAAAAGCTGAAATTCAATTGATTTATGATGAGCACAAGGGAAACTATGGTTATCGTCGGATTCATCTTGAACTGAAAAATCGTGGCTTTCACGTCAATCATAAGAAAGTTCAGCGATTGATGCAAGTGATGGGACTACAAGCTCGAATTCGTCGTCAACGGAAGTATTCTTCTTACAAGGGGGAGATTGGTAAGAAAGCTGAGAATCTCATTCAGCGTCAATTTCAAGCTTCTAAGCCTTATGAGAAGTGCTATACAGATGTAACCGAATTTGCCTTACCAAACGTCAATGGAAAGCTCTACCTGTCTCCTATTTTAGATGGGTATAATAGTGAAATCATTGCCTTTACCTTGTCACGTTCACCTGACTTGAACCAGGTCAGAACAATGTTAGCCAAGGCTTTTCCTGCTGGAACCTACAAGGGAACCATTCTCCACAGTGACCAAGGCTGGCAGTATCAGCACCAGTCTTATCATCAATTCTTAGAAGCGAAAGGAATTGTCCCATCTATGTCTCGCAAGGGCAATAGTCCAGACAATGGGATGATGGAGTCCTTCTTTGGCATCCTCAAATCGGAGATGTTCTACGGTTATGAGAAGAGTTATCAATCGCTTGATGAGCTGGAGAAAGCTATTGCAACTTATATTGTTTATTACAACAATAAACGGAT
>NZ_JADNQU010000025.1:0-2180 GCF_015594645.1 Streptococcus sp. HF-2466 | reverse complement strand
GTTTAGTGCTCATGGCCAATAATCTCCTTAAATACAATAAGAGAACGACTCAAACTTAAAAAGCTAGAGTTCCATAATTGGGAATCTCTAGCTTTTTTGTGACTGAGAACTATTTTGTCTCAGACTCTTTACTCGATCTATCTGATGATAGAATTACGCCTTCTTCTTTAACAAGTAAGCAGCTCCACTTAAGGTGAACAGACCTGCAAGTAATGCAAAGAATGAATTTTGACTACCTGTTGAAGGGAGAATTTTCTTCTTCGACTTCTCTGGTGTACTTGGTGGGGTTTGTGGAATTTGTGGCTTCTCTGGTGTATGACGATTCGTGATATTCATACCATCTACCTTCGGTGTGTAACCTTCTGGTACCGAAACTTCTTCTACCGTATAAGTGATTGCCTTACCTGCTTCATATTTAGCAAGTTTTTCAAAGCTATACTTCCAACCAGTTGCTTCACTTACTGTTGCTACTTTGCCTGTATCTTTGCCATTTGCAAGCAATTTCACTTGAATCTCTTTTGGACGAAGACCGTCTTTGTCATTATCATCGTCCCAAGTCTTTTGACCGCTGACTGAAGTAGTAGCTGGAATGTGGTTATTAGTCAGATTCATGCCATTTGGTTCAAATGTATAGCCTTCTGGCACTTTTACTTCCTTAACAGAGTAAACAATTTCTTTGCCATCCTTGTAACGATCCAAACCTTCAAAGCTGTATTTCCATCCAGTTGCTGCACTCGCTGTCGCCATTTTGCCAGTATCTTTGCCATCTGCCAATAAACGTACTTTGATTTCAGTAGGACGAATATTATCTTGGTTATTGGCGTCATTCCAAGTCTTTTGACCAATCACTTTGATTGTTTTTGGTGTGTACTTGTTGGTAATAGTGTACTTACCATCTGCAGAAGGTTCTTTTGGATTGATAGTGGTGTAACCCTCAATCTTAGTGATTTCTTTCACTTCATATTTGATTTCTTGACCATTCTCATACTTCGGTAATGGTTTTGACTCAAAGGTCCAACCTTTTTCTTCTGAAGTTTCAATTTCATCAACGATTTCTTTGCCTTTCAGAATTTGGACCTTCACTGTAGCTGTTCGTTTGCCATCTTGGTTGTTAGCATCTTCCCAGACTTTCTTACCAGAAATAACGATTGTTTCTGGTTCATGGGTGTTTGTGATTTCTTGACCCTTGATAGATGTTTCATATCCTGCTACAGCATCTTCCTTGACAGAATAGACAATTTCTTGACCTGCTTCGTATTTTGGAAGATTAGTAAAGGTATGTTTCCAAACATTGCCATTCGCTGGGTCTGCTTCAGCGACTTTGATATCATATTTCTCAACTTCAGTGGTCACACCGCCAACTGTCTTCATCAAATGAACCGTGATATGATCTGGACGTTTGCCGTCTTGGTTGTTGTTATCATTCCAAGTTTTCGTCACTTGATAATCAATCATTTTTGGTGTGTATTTGTTGGTAATATTGAAATCATTGATTTCGCTAGTATATTCAGAAACTACTTCTTCGGTCAGGCTATATTTAATAACCTTGCCTGCTTTGAATTTAGGAAGTTTAGTAAATACTGTAGACCACGTTCCGTCAGCTGCCGCTTTCACTTCTTTGGAAGCTACTTTTTCACCATCTGCCAAGAGATTAACCGTAATATATTTCGGACGTTTACCATCTTGGTTATTAGCGTCATCCCAGTTCTTCGTTGCTTTAATATCAATTGTTTCTGGTGTGTATTTATTGGTAATAGTAAAGCCTGTTTTAGCATCTCCGCTGATTTCAGTTGTATAACCAGCTACTGAACTCACTTCAACTACTTTATAATCAATCGGAGCTCCACCTTTATCTGCATCTAAATCCGTGAAGTTACCTGCCCAGCCATTAGCTTCTGACAATTCAAGAGTTTTGCCTGTATCTTGACCGTCTGCTAAGAGCTTAACTGTGATAGAAGCAGGACGTTTGCCATCTTGATTGTCGGCATCATCCCAGACTTTCTTCACTGGAATTTGTGTTTTAGCAGGGGTATATTTATTCGTGAAGACAAGGTCTTTCGCTTCTTTCGAAACCGTTGCTTTTAATTCAGTAGCACTGATTTTTTCAACCTTGACTTCTACTTCTCGAACAGTCTTATCATAAGTTACCCCAGTTTCTGTTCCTTCAACTTCTGAGATAG
>NZ_JADNQU010000024.1:0-2350 GCF_015594645.1 Streptococcus sp. HF-2466 | reverse complement strand
TCGGGCTCATAACCCGAAGGTCGTAGGTTCAAATCCTGCTCCCGCAATAGGTAGGCTCGGTAGCTCAGTTGGTAGAGCAATGGATTGAAGCTCCATGTGTCGGCGGTTCGATTCCGTCTCGCGCCATATTAGTTTAATATCAGGAAGGGTAGCGAAGAGGCTAAACGCGGCGGACTGTAAATCCGCTCCTTCGGGTTCGGGGGTTCGAATCCCTCCCCTTCCATACCTTTACGGGCATAGTTTAAAGGTAGAACTAAGGTCTCCAAAACCTTCAGTGTGGGTTCAATTCCTACTGCCCGTGTTTATTGTGAATATGGCGGGTGTGGTGAAGTGGTTAACACACCAGATTGTGGCTCTGGCATGCGTGGGTTCGATCCCCATCACTCGCCTATTTTATATTATTGGGGTATAGCCAAGCGGTAAGGCAAGGGACTTTGACTCCCTCATGCGTTGGTTCGAATCCAGCTACCCCAGTTTAACTTTGCCGGCGTGGCGGAATTGGCAGACGCGCTGGACTCAAAATCCAGTGTCCGCAAGGACGTGCCGGTTCGACCCCGGCCGCCGGTATTGCTTAAGTTTAGTAAAAGCCTTGTGTATCAAGGCTTTTTTTGATGTTTTTGATTTTTTATCCCAAAATCTCTCCCAAATTTATATTCTATTCATAATTTGTTCAACCTCTTTAAACTCTTTATCAATCTTTTCAGTAAGTGTATGACCATAAACTTGTATCAACATTTGGATATCTTTATGACCTAAAATTTTAGCCACAACTCCCATATCTATATGATTATGAAGTAAATATGAGCCATAAGTGTGTCTAAGTCCTTTAGTAGTTATTATTGGTTCTATATCAAGCTCTTTTAGTATCTTTTTCAAAGCTTTATTTACAGTAGCTACTGAAGGAATACCATGTTCTAGACCGTAGTGGAAGAAGAGAAATTTCTCTTTGTTTTTTATTTGTAGTAATGAGTTTATTCTTTCTCGTTCTTTTATCATGTTAGACAGAACAGTAACTGTTTTATCATCTATTGGTACATATCTTTTAGAGGAATCGTTTTTAGCATTTGTCCATTTCCATGTTGATGTATTATAACGCTTATGTGTATGTAAGTAGAATTCTTCAAAATTTGTGTCACTATCCAGCAACCCAACAATTTCTCCGTATCTCATACCTGTTTTTGCTATTGAGTAAAGAATATAGTTTACAATGGATTCTTCATATTTTAGATTAGCTTCTAAATATTTTATTAGTTTATGATAGTCATCAACACTATGTATGTACTTGTCTTCTGGTTTTTGTCCATCCTTTCCAGCGAATAATTCTACATTACTTGTAAAATCATCAATTACAATTTTATCTGATTGTGCTAATTTGATGATTTTTCTGATTACTGAGTTTATTCTACTAAGATAGTCATAACCGACGGTTTCTCCATAAACATTCATAATCCTTTGATATTGGCTTGATTTAATATCAATAATAGGTTTATCACCAAAAAGACGTTTTAAAGTTTCACCATAAATTTGATAGTTTTTCTTTGTTTCTTGAGATAATGTTTTCTTTGGTCGAATTTTTAAATCATACCATGTTTGAAACCAATCATAAAGGGAAGTATATCTATCAAGTGTATATCCTTGTCTTAATTTCTGTTGAATTTCTAAAGCCGTATTCTCTGCTTCTCGTTTAGTATTAAATCCTGATTGATATGAAACAGTCTTACCTTCATTATCTCTAATTTCAAAAAAGAAGAGACCTGATTTCTGGTCTTTTCTAACTCGCGGATTGAATTGAGGAATATACATAAAATCTCCTTCTTAAAACTTTACATGCAAAATTTCTTCCACAGTACTAATAGGAACAGCTCCTAAACGTTTATTGCTGTAAAATTTAAAGCCTTGATTTACAAGTAACATTTTAGCTTCATGAATCACTTTTCTTGCTGTCCCCTCTTTTAAACCTTGCTTAATAAGGTCATTTTTTGTGATAAGTTGTTTTTCCATTTTTCTTTTTCCTTTTCTATTTTTTACTTCCCAATCACATAAGTAAATTGGCTAGCTGTTGCTTTATCAAATGTGCGATAAGAAATAACTCCAAGTCCTTTGGCGTTTGCTTCTGAAATGAGAATAGACCCGTCTGATTTGACCTGCTCTACAAATGCAATATGCCCGTAAGTTGGGTCTGCGCCAGCTTGTCCAGGAGAGAAGCTAAGAGCGCTATGTTCAGTTGGTGTATGTGTGGTTTGGTAGCCTGCTTTCTGCTTCCAATCCCCACCATTGCCCATATAAGGGTCAAAGTTAACGCCTACCTCTTTGGCTCGATTATAGACAAACCACGTACATTGTCCCCAAG
>NZ_JADNQU010000023.1:0-3349 GCF_015594645.1 Streptococcus sp. HF-2466 | reverse complement strand
TGCATGGGATAGCCTTTCTAAATGGTTTATTTTGCAATTCTATTTTACCAAGACTATCGCAACCATGCAAAAAGCAACGGCAAATCCGTTGCTTTTTTTGTAGCAAAGGGACTATTGTCCCAGACTCTTACTATTGTCTGAAACACGATTAAAGGCAAGGAGGGGCAAAAAAGGGGCAAAAGATTATAACTTGTTTAGAGCGTCTATAGCATTCTTTCTTGCGTTTTTTGTGACGTGATTATAAATAGCTAGAGTAGTTTCAGGGTCAGAGTGTCCTACTCGCTCCATAATTACCCTAAGTGACAGGTTTAGCACGGACAATAAAGAGATGTGAGAATGTCTGAATATGTGGCTAGTTAAATGCTTTTTGAAATGCAGCTCTTAACCATGTTCAATTTTGAGAGTGAGACAGAAATCAATCATTCGAAGAATTTGATTTTTCAGCAAGTCCTAGTTTCTAGTTGCTGACCTAAGACAGTCCACTGGACTGTTTTACTCCCACCTCCGCACAGTTGGTTAGAATAGCCGTTATCATCGGTATAACAAGGGATAAGGATATCCAACCAACCACTGCGTCTTGCAGGCCAAACTATAAAATGCATGAGGTTGGGAATTTCTGTCCCAACCTCTTTTTTAGCTTGGGTTCATAGAGAAGACAAAAAAAATACAAAGTAAAAATAGAAGCTCCAAAAATGTTCGATGAATATTAGGAATTTATTGCTGTTACTTAATAATTAGTTCTGTTTGACAAAGCCACTCTCTTTTGCCTATTTGTCTCCACTCCCTTTCTGTGGTAAAATAGTCTTACATTCTAAGGAGAGAACGATGATTGATGTTGAAGACGTTTTGAGCAAGATGAATCCCAATCAAAAGATCAATTATGACCGCGTGATGCAAAAAATGGTCAAAGTTTGGGAAGCAGACCAGAAGCGTCCTACGATTTTGATGCACACCTGCTGTGCACCTTGCTCAACTTATACGCTGGAGTATTTGACCCAGTATGCGGACGTGACGGTTTATTTTGCCAATTCAAATATTCACCCCAAAGCAGAATACCAACGCCGTGCCTATGTTACTCAAAAATTTGTTCACGATTTTAATGAAAATACTGGTAATCATGTTCAATATTTAGAAGCTCCCTATGAGCCTCAGGAATTTTTCCGGACAGTACACGGTTTGGAAGAAGAGCCAGAAGGTGGCGATCGTTGCAAAGTCTGCTATGATTATCGCTTGGATAAGACAGCGCAAGTGGCGGTTGATTTGGGATTTGACTATTTTGGAAGTGCCTTGACAATCAGCCCTCATAAAAATTCGCAGACGATCAATAGCGTTGGAATTGAAGTGCAGAAAGTTTACGCAACGCAGTATCTTCCTAGTGATTTCAAGAAAAATCAAGGCTATAAGCGCTCGGTCGAAATGTGCGAGGAGTACGACATTTACCGCCAATGCTATTGTGGTTGTGTATTTGCAGCACAAGCGCAAGGAATTGACCTCATTCAGATTAAAAAAGATGCGACAGCTTTTTTGAAAGGGAAAGATTTAGAAAAAGATTATTCGCATATCAAATTTACTGTCACAAATGGAGAATCCTAAAAATAATGCTTGTATTGGAGCTAATCGTGCTTCTTTGTACAAGGTTATTTTTGTTTATACATTTAGAAGTTTTATATCTTGACGTCATCAATATATTGTGTTATCATTTTCTTTGGCACAATATATGGTGGTTAGGCTGAGGCTGATAACCTGATATTGGATAGATTTGGGAGGTGCAGGAAGATAGTGATTATTTTAGCGGGCATGATTGGGGTAGGTAAGACGACTTACACTTATCGATTAGCCGAGGAATTAGGAACGCAGCCATTTTTTGAACCGGTAGAAGAAAATCCTATTTTGGATAAATATTATGAAGACCCTGATAAATATGGTTTTGCTTTGCAGATTTACTTTCTAAACAAACGCTTTAAAATGATTAAAGCGGCCTATCATGATGACAATAACATTCTAGATCGTTCTATTTATGAAGATGCTCTGTTTACTTACATCAATACCCTCAAAGGCAGCATTAGTGAGCAAGAGTACAATATCTACTTGGAACTTTTGGACAATATGATGGAAGAAATCCAAGGTTTGCCTAAGAAGGCGCCAGATTTGTTGATTTATTTAGACGGAAGTTTCGATCATATTATGAACAATATCAAAAAACGTGGTCGCGATTATGAGCAACCAAATGAAGAAAATGGGCTCGCTGACTACTATCAGCTGCTTTACAAGCACTATCAAAATTGGTATGAAGATTACAATTATAGTCCTAAAATGAGAATTGCAACGGATGATTTAGATATTGCAAATCCAAATGACTGGAATCACGTGTATCAACAAATTCAACAAAAAATGAAGACGATTGGGCTTGAAAAGTGAGTTCAATCAAAAAATCTCGAAATCGCTTCGAGATTTTTGTGTATATAAATAAAAAGGGTGACAGATGATAACGGATAGACAAGCGAAAATTCTTCAAGAAGCGAGAGATTTTGTTTATGCTGAACTGAAAGACGAGATGAGCGGGCATGACTGGTGGCATATTGTGCGTGTCACGAACAATGCTGTAGAAATTGCCAAACAAGAACAAGCAGATGCTTTTATTTGTGAGCTATCTGCCTTGCTGCATGATATAGCTGACGGGAAATTAAATGAGAATGAAGAGGTGGGCTTGCAAAAGGTTGAGCAATGGCTACAGAATCATCAGGCTTCAGATGCGGAAATAGCTCATGTGCTGGATATTATTTCAACGATGTCATTTAAAGGTGGTCATCAACAGAAGAATGTCAGCACTTTGGAGGGGAAAATTGTTCAAGACGCTGACCGTTTGGATGCGATTGGAGCGATTGGAATAGCACGCGCTATGGCTTATTCTGGACATACGGGCAGACCCATTCATGACCCTGCCTTGCGATCACGAGAAGATATGACGGTAGAAGAATATCGAAGCAATAAAGGAACAGCAATTCTACATTTTTATGAAAAGTTGTTGAAGTTAAAAGATTTGATGAATACAGACTATGCTAAGCAATTAGCGATAGGTCGCCACCACTTTTTGGAAGAATACTTAGAGCAATTCTACGCAGAATGGGATGCGAAAAAGTGACAATTAAAGATACGAAAAAGCTGAGAATATGATTTGAACTGCACCCCAAAAGTTAGACAAGAAAACTCTAACTTTTGGGGTGTTATTTTTATGAAATTAAGTTATGAAGACAAGGTTCAAATCTATTACTTGCGAAAAAGCGGCGCAACTCTCAAGTCATTATCAAAACAGTTTAACCTCAATCAGTCAGGGATCGAATATCTGATT
>NZ_JADNQU010000022.1:0-5184 GCF_015594645.1 Streptococcus sp. HF-2466 | reverse complement strand
GGCGACAAAGACCTTTGAAAACTGAACAAGACGAACCAATGTGCAGGCGACTGTTTAAGAAGACAGTCCGTCAAACATTAAGAAGAAACAATAAATCTGTCAGTGACAGAAATGAGTGAGAACTCAAACTTTATATGAGAGTTTGATCCTGGCTCAGGACGAACGCTGGCGGCGTGCCTAATACATGCAAGTAGGACGCACAGTCTATACCGTAGCTTGCTACACCATAGACTGTGAGTTGCGAACGGGTGAGTAACGCGTAGGTAACCTGCCTATTAGAGGGGGATAACTATTGGAAACGATAGCTAATACCGCATAACAGTATGTAACACATGTTAGATGCTTGAAAGATGCAATTGCATCGCTAGTAGATGGACCTGCGTTGTATTAGCTAGTAGGTAGGGTAAAGGCCTACCTAGGCGATGATACATAGCCGACCTGAGAGGGTGATCGGCCACACTGGGACTGAGACACGGCCCAGACTCCTACGGGAGGCAGCAGTAGGGAATCTTCGGCAATGGGGGGAACCCTGACCGAGCAACGCCGCGTGAGTGAAGAAGGTTTTCGGATCGTAAAGCTCTGTTGTTAAGGAAGAACGAGTGTGAGAATGGAAAGTTCATACTGTGACGGTACTTAACCAGAAAGGGACGGCTAACTACGTGCCAGCAGCCGCGGTAATACGTAGGTCCCGAGCGTTGTCCGGATTTATTGGGCGTAAAGCGAGCGCAGGCGGTTAGAAAAGTCTGAAGTGAAAGGCAGTGGCTCAACCATTGTAGGCTTTGGAAACTGTTTAACTTGAGTGCAGAAGGGGAGAGTGGAATTCCATGTGTAGCGGTGAAATGCGTAGATATATGGAGGAACACCGGTGGCGAAAGCGGCTCTCTGGTCTGTAACTGACGCTGAGGCTCGAAAGCGTGGGGAGCGAACAGGATTAGATACCCTGGTAGTCCACGCCGTAAACGATGAGTGCTAGGTGTTAGGTCCTTTCCGGGACTTAGTGCCGCAGCTAACGCATTAAGCACTCCGCCTGGGGAGTACGACCGCAAGGTTGAAACTCAAAGGAATTGACGGGGGCCCGCACAAGCGGTGGAGCATGTGGTTTAATTCGAAGCAACGCGAAGAACCTTACCAGGTCTTGACATCCCAGTGACTGCCCTAGAGATAGGGTTTCCCTTCGGGGCACTGGTGACAGGTGGTGCATGGTTGTCGTCAGCTCGTGTCGTGAGATGTTGGGTTAAGTCCCGCAACGAGCGCAACCCTTATTGTTAGTTGCCATCATTGAGTTGGGCACTCTAGCGAGACTGCCGGTAATAAACCGGAGGAAGGTGGGGATGACGTCAAATCATCATGCCCCTTATGACCTGGGCTACACACGTGCTACAATGGCTGGTACAACGAGTCGCAAGCCGGTGACGGCAAGCTAATCTCTGAAAGCCAGTCTCAGTTCGGATTGTAGGCTGCAACTCGCCTACATGAAGTCGGAATCGCTAGTAATCGCGGATCAGCACGCCGCGGTGAATACGTTCCCGGGCCTTGTACACACCGCCCGTCACACCACGAGAGTTTGTAACACCCGAAGTCGGTGAGGTAACCGTAAGGAGCCAGCCGCCTAAGGTGGGATAGATGATTGGGGTGAAGTCGTAACAAGGTAGCCGTATCGGAAGGTGCGGCTGGATCACCTCCTTTCTAAGGAAAAAACGGAAGCCATTGAGTTTGTCTTGTTTAGTTTTGAGAGGTCTTGTGGGGCCTTAGCTCAGCTGGGAGAGCGCCTGCTTTGCACGCAGGAGGTCAGCGGTTCGATCCCGCTAGGCTCCATTAGGATAGAATCCTACTGAACTTAATAAAGAAGTGAAGTTGAATACGAGACTAACTTCTTAGGAAAAAAGATAAACTTCCTTGTGTTCATGGAACACAGCGTTAGTTTCTTATTTTTCTACAGAAGTTTTCGCAAGCGAACCGTCTCTTACTATCCTAAATTTAGCACATTGAAAATTGAATAACGATATCAAATAGTAACAAGAAAATAAACCGAAAACGCTGTGAATATTAATGAGTATATGACTGAGAGGTCAAAAATAAGGTTAAGTTAGTAAGGGCGCACGGTGGATGCCTTGGCACTAGGAGCCGAAGAAGGACGTGACAAACGACGAAATGCCTTGGGGAGCTGTAAGTAAGCGTAGATCCAGGGATGTCCGAATGGGGGAACCCAACAGGTAGATACCTGTTACCCGTATCTGTTAAGGATATGAGGAGGAAGACGCAGTGAACTGAAACATCTAAGTAGCTGCAGGAAGAGAAAGCAAAAGCGATTGCCTGAGTAGCGGCGAGCGAAAGGGTAAGAGGGCAAACCGAGAAGTTTACTTCTCGGGGTTGTAGGACTGCGATGTGGACTTAAAGATTATAGAAGAAGACCTTGGGAAGGGTTGCCAGAGAGAGTAAGAGCCTCGTATTTTAAATAATCTTTATACCTAGCAGGATCCTGAGTACGGCGGGACACGAGGAATCCCGTCGGAAGCTGGGAGGACCATCTCCCAACCCTAAATACTCCCTAGTGACCGATAGTGAACCAGTACCGTGAGGGAAAGGTGAAAAGCACCCCGGGAGGGGAGTGAAAGAGAACCTGAAACCGTGTGCCTACAACAAGTTCGAGCCCGTTAATGGGTGAGAGCGTGCCTTTTGTAGAATGAACCGGCGAGTTACGTTATGATGCGAGGTTAAGTTGAAGAGACGGAGCCGTAGGGAAACCGAGTCTGAAGAGGGCGCATAGTATCATGATGTAGACCCGAAACCATGTGACCTACCCATGAGCAGGTTGAAGGTGAGGTAAAACTCACTGGAGGACCGCACCAGGGCACGTTGAAAAGTGCTTGGATGACTTGTGGGTAGCGGAGAAATTCCAAACGAACTTGGAGATAGCTGGTTCTCTCCGAAATAGCTTTAGGGCTAGCGTCGACAGAAAGATTCTTGGAGGTAGAGCACTGTTTGGGTGAGGGGTCCATCCCGGATTACCAATCTCAGATAAACTCCGAATGCCAATGAATTATGGTCGGCAGTCAGACTGCGAGTGCTAAGATCCGTAGTCGAAAGGGAAACAGCCCAGACCACCAGCTAAGGTCCCAAAATAATTGTTAAGTGGAAAAGGATGTGGGGTTGCACAGACAACTAGGATGTTAGCTTAGAAGCAGCTATTCATTCAAAGAGTGCGTAATAGCTCACTAGTCGAGTGACCCTGCGCCGAAAATGTACCGGGGCTAAAACAATTTACCGAAGCTGTGGATCCTTTAGGGGATGGTAGGAGAGCGTTCTATGTGTGGTGAAGGTGTACCGTGAGGAGCGCTGGAACGCATAGAAGTGAGAATGCCGGTATGAGTAGCGCAAGACAGGTGAGAATCCTGTCCACCGTAAGACTAAGGTTTCCAGGGGAAGGCTCGTCCGCCCTGGGTTAGTCGGGACCTAAGGAGAGACCGAAAGGTGTATCCGATGGCCAACAGGTAGAGATTCCTGTACTAGAGTATAGAGTGAAGGAGGGACGCAGTAGGCTAACTCAAGCGTGCGAATGGAAGAGCACGTCTAAGCAGTGAGGTGTGATAGGAGTCAAATGCTTCTATCTGTAACATTGAGCTGTGATGGGGAGCGAAGTTTAGTAGCGAAGTGAGTGACGTCACACTGCCAAGAAAAGCTTCTAGCGTTAATTTATACTCTACCCGTACCGCAAACCGACACAGGTAGTCGAGGCGAGTAGCCTCAGGTGATCGAGAGAACTCTCGTTAAGGAACTCGGCAAAATGACCCCGTAACTTCGGGAGAAGGGGTGCTGGCTTAAAGTCAGCCGCAGTGAATAGGCCCAAGCAACTGTTTATCAAAAACACAGCTCTCTGCTAAATCGTAAGATGATGTATAGGGGGTGACGCCTGCCCGGTGCTGGAAGGTTAAGAGGAGTGCTTAGACGTAAGTCGAAGGTATGAATTGAAGCCCCAGTAAACGGCGGCCGTAACTATAACGGTCCTAAGGTAGCGAAATTCCTTGTCGGGTAAGTTCCGACCCGCACGAAAGGCGTAATGATTTGGGCACTGTCTCAACGAGAGACTCGGTGAAATTTTAGTACCTGTGAAGATGCAGGTTACCCGCGACAGGACGGAAAGACCCCATGGAGCTTTACTGCAGTTTGATATTGAGTGTCTGTGCCACATGTACAGGATAGGTAGGAGCCAAAGAGATCGGGACGCCAGTTTCGATGGAGGCGATGTTGGGATACTACCCTTGTGTTATGGCCACTCTAACCCGGATAGGTGATCCCTATCGGAGACAGTGTCTGACGGGCAGTTTGACTGGGGCGGTCGCCTCCTAAAAGGTAACGGAGGCGCCCAAAGGTTCCCTCAGATTGGTTGGAAATCAATCGCAGAGTGTAAAGGTATAAGGGAGCTTGACTGCGAGAGCTACAACTCGAGCAGGGACGAAAGTCGGGCTTAGTGATCCGGTGGTTCCGTATGGAAGGGCCATCGCTCAACGGATAAAAGCTACCCTGGGGATAACAGGCTTATCTCCCCCAAGAGTTCACATCGACGGGGAGGTTTGGCACCTCGATGTCGGCTCGTCGCATCCTGGGGCTGTAGTCGGTCCCAAGGGTTGGGCTGTTCGCCCATTAAAGCGGCACGCGAGCTGGGTTCAGAACGTCGTGAGACAGTTCGGTCCCTATCCGTCGCGGGCGAAGGAAATTTGAGAGGATCTGCTCCTAGTACGAGAGGACCAGAGTGGACTTACCGCTGGTGTACCAGTTGTTCTGCCAAGAGCATCGCTGGGTAGCTATGTAGGGAAGGGATAAACGCTGAAAGCATCTAAGTGTGAAACCCACCTCAAGATGAGATTTCCCATAACGTTATGTTAGTAAGAGCCCTGAGAGAAGATCAGGTAGATAGGTTAGGAGTGGAAGTTGTGTGAGCAATGGAGCGGACTAATACTAATAGCTCGAGGACTTATCCGAGAAATAAATTCATTGAGAAGCAGCGCAAGGTTTAGCCTGTAGTATTTGAGACGTTATTCAATTTTGAGTGTGTTAGATACTCAGCAGTTAAGTGACGATAGCCTAGGAGATACACCTGTACCCATGCCGAACACAGAAGTTAAGCCCTAGAACGCCGGAAGTAGTTGGGGGTTGCCCCCTGTGAGATATGGTAGTCGCTTAGCA
>NZ_JADNQU010000021.1:0-6898 GCF_015594645.1 Streptococcus sp. HF-2466 | reverse complement strand
AATCAATTTGATAAGCTTTGTTATCGTACTTGCTAGCATCCTTGATGTCTTTCTTAACCGTTGTTGGGAAGATCAGTTTGAGGTTGATACCTTTCAAGACATAGTTGTTTGTGTAAGCAACTGGATCATCTGAAGTTGTTACGGCAAATTCACCGTCGATTTGCAATCCCTTTGCCTTGATGTAATCTTGAACTTTTTGTGGAGCTTCTGCTAGAGATTTGTAAATCTTGGTTGTGAAGCCGCTTTGTACTTTACCGTCTTCTGTTGTTACACGAACACCAGCCAAGTTAGGAGTGACATACTTACCAGAGTATTTTTCAACCAACATTAAGCCAGCTTGCTTGTCTTTTTCGGTTACACCTGTAAGACCTTTGTATTGGTCGTTGTCGATGTTGATAGTGTAGATTTCTGTTGAGCCAGCCAACATTGTCTTACCATTGACATCTTCACCCTTAGCATTTGTACCTTTCTTAGTCGGTTCTGCTTTCACTTCCTTGTAGACATAAGTAACTTCGGTTACACCTTTGGTAACTTTACCTTTTTCATTACCTTTTGTCTTTTCAGGAACAAGATTGTACACTTTATCACCAGACTTGATTGCTGTTGTCTTGTGGTCTGTTGTGTCGTAGTTTTCACCAACTTTAGCATGAGAAGTGTCCGTTACATCTTCTTTGATCTTCTTGCCAGATTCGTCTTCATAGTGAACGACTACATCTCCGAATACTTGTTTATATATATAAGTAACATCAGTATTGCCTTCAACGACTCGACCTTGTTCAAGTCCTTGAGTCTTTTCAGGAACAATTTCATAGGTACGACCATCTTTTGTGGTAATTGTCTTATGAGCGTGATCACGAGTGTCATAAACAGTATTGATTGGAGCACCAGTTGTATCTTTTTCAGGTTCTTTGATTACTTTTCCGTCTTCATCTTTATAATGAACGGTTACATCTCCAAGTACTTCGTCATAAACATAGACAACACGAGTAGTGCCTTTAACAATCTTACCGCTTTCTTGACCTTGAGTTGCTTTCGTATCAATGCGATAAACCTTACCATCAGCTGTAGTAATTCTAGTTGGTTTGTGATCTGTTGTATCGTAGTTCGTACCAACTTTGCTATCTGGCGTATCTACAACACGTGGTGCAATAGTATTACCTTTCTTGTCTTGGTAATCAACGACAACGTTACCGTATTCATCTGGAGTTGGTACGTCTGGTACAAGGTCATAGTAGTAGGTAATATTGGTATTGCCTTCAACAACTTTACCTGTTTCTGCACCTTGAGTGGCTTTCAAATCTAGTTTGTACTTCTTACCGTCAACTGTCGTAATTGTTTCTTTCCGTTGATCGGTTGTATCGTAGTCTGTTCCCACTTCTGAACGTGGTGTATCGGTCACTTTCGGTGCGATAGTCACGCCGTCTTTGTTCTTGTACTCAACGGTAACATCACCGTATTTCTTTTGCGGTGCATCTGGAACAAGATCATAGTAGTAAACGATATTGGTATTGCCTTCTACCACCTTACCGGTTTCAGCGCCTTGGGTCGCTGTCAGATCCAGCTTGTACTTCTTGCCATCCACTACAGTAGTAATGGTGTCCTTACGCTGATCGGTAGTATCGTAATCAGTACCCACTTCAGAACGCGGTGTATCGGTCACTTTCGGTGCGATAGTCACGCCGTCTTTGTTCTTGTACTCAACGGTAACATCACCGTATTTCTTTTGCGGTGCATCCGGAACAAGATCATAGTAGTAAACGATATTGGTATTGCCTTCTACCACCTTACCAGTTTCAGCACCTTGGGTTGCTGTCAGATCCAGCTTGTACTTCTTGCCATCTACTGTGGTGATAGTGTCCTTACGCTGATCCTTGGTATCATAGTCTGTACCCACTTCAGAACGCGGTGTATCGGTCACTTTCGGTGCGATAGTCACGCCGTCTTTGTTCTTGTACTCAACGGTAACATCACCGTATTTCTTCTCTACCGGTTTTTCAACTTTGTCATAAACATAGACAACGCGGGTTGTTCCTTCGACAACCTGACCACTCTCGTGACCTTGTGTAGCATTGGTATCAATACGATAAGTTGTGCCATCATCCGCCGTAATGGTAGTTGGTTTGTGATCAGTTGTGTCATAGTAAGTACCAACCCGTGAAGTTGGTGTATCTACGATACGCGGAGCAATGGTGTTGCCTTGCTTATCTTGGTAGTCAACGACAACATTACCATATTTCTCTACTGGTTTTTCAAGCTTATCATAAACATAGACAACGCGGGTTGTTCCTTCGACAACTCTACCACTTTCTTTACCTTGTGTAGCTGTAGGGTCAATGCGGTAACTTGCTCCATCGGCTGTTGTAATCGTAGACGGTTTGTGGTCAGTTGTATCGTAGGCCGTTCCTACTGATGTGTCTGGTGTATCCACAATACGTGGAGAAAGAGTGTTGCCTTGCTTATCTTGGTAGTCAACAACAACATTCCCTTTTACTTCTGTATAGTAGTTTGCTACGTTCGTCGTACCTAATTTAACTTTACCTGTTGTATTATTAGTTGATGACACATATTTATAGATCTTGCCATCCGCTGTTGTGATTCTGTCTTGGTGTGTTGTTGTGTAGTCTTCACCAACAGGAGTTCCCGTAGGTTTAACCGTTTGAGTATTTGTTAGTTTAGTAGTAGTCCCTTGAATATAGTTATCCAGCAAGACATTCCCTGCAAGATTGTATTCAACCAGATTGTATTCAAGATCTGGTTTTACAAGAGTAAAGCGAGATGGTAATTTGCTTGTAATAGCTAACCAATAACCTCTATCCCATTGTGTAGTCCGCTGCATCACAAAGGAAATTGAATCTCCGCTTTCTGCCACACCCGCAATCCCCATTTTATAGAAATTTGGATCATCATAGTCGTCTTTAATGCCGTCAGTGACAATATTTGCTGCCAAACGTCCATCGGTTTGTTTTTCAACCAAAGAACCGGTAATCTTTACTGGTCGGAAATTATAATCTGTTATGCTTTCTTCGTGCTTCAGACCAGCCAATTTTCCAGTCTTAGGTTCTGTTTTGGTTAAACTTGTTAGAGCCAAAATTGCAGGGTTATCTTTTTTAAAGTTTATAACATTGCCATCAGCATCATAGAAGCGAGCAACAACTTTATATCTAGAAGGTACATTTATGTCATAAAAAGTGTAAATCCCTCTCGTCGGATCCTTCTCAGCAAAACCAACGATACCTGTTTTAGGGTTTAAATTCGTTACCTCATAAGTAACCTTTGAAATACTTACTCCATTATATTTAGAATTTTGGAGGCCCGTATAAGTAGCCGTAATGGTTTGTCCGCTTTTAATTTTAGGGATGACAAACCGGCTTCCACCAGCTGACAGTCTCGTTGTAAATGCTGGGATTGGATTGTTTGCAAACGTTCCACCAGATTTCACATACTCCTCATATGACATATTATTCATATCTTTTTGACCAAATTCAGTGGTACCAGTGATAGACAATTTAGCATTAGGCTCCCGTTCAAATTTCAAGCCTTGGCTGACAACTTCACTTAGATAGCCTGGAGTGCCGGTGTTTGCTTGCGCTTTTTTTAGGTCGCGTTTATAGGCATCTACCCCCGTCTTGATACGAGTTGCTTGTGTTTCCTCAAGAGTGTTGGCAAGGTCCTTTTTAGCATCTGACTCTACTTGGTTGTTCGCTGTTCCAATGTTGTCATTTTGATTTTGCTTAACATCAATGTTATAACCATTTGCTTCAGAAATCGCATCTTTTAGTTTTTGGTTTTCGACAGTTACTTTTGAACCTTCCGTACGATCTACCGGAGTAGCTACTGGGTCTGAGGTTGATACTGCTCCTGCTGGCGCAGGAGTAGTTGCTTCAGCTTTTGCTGTTGTAGCAGGAGCGGGCGTTGTTTCAGGCGTTGCAGTTGTTGCTGCTGGCGTTGTACTCGCTACTGGTGCTGTGGCTGGTTGCGTAGCTGCACTTTCAGTTGTTGTAGTCGCTGACGCTGTTGTAGTGTCAGCTGTTGAAGTAGCTCCTGCTGGTGCTGTTGTTTCAGCTTTTGCAGTGGTTATTGCTGCTGTAGAGCTGCTAGCTGCTTCAGTTGCTGCTGCTTTTGATTGTGCAGCAAGACTTGTATCAGAAGCTTCCGCCACTGGAGCTGGCGTTGTTGGCTTCGTTGCCTTTACTTCATCAGCAGCTACACCTTGGTGAGCGCTAAGAATTGCAATGGTTCCAAGCGTCAAGATACCAATGGTGCCATAAACTTTGTTTTTCCGGATCGAACCATGACCCTTCGTTTTGCTATTATGAAACATAAAATTCCTCTTTCCTTTTTAATAATTACCCAATTAACCAATTATCTTTCTCAAAAGGCTTGACTTTTTTGAAGCCTAATAGAGCCAAGATAAATAAACCAATCGTTGCAAGAATCGTGGTTGCTTCCCCCGTATCTGGCAACAATGTAAACTTACCATTACTTGATTTGACAGTGACCGTTCCATCAGGATTTGCCCTAGCACCTACTTGCGCAGCTGGTACAGATGTTTTAGAACCGTCTGCGTTTTTGATAGTGACTTCTCCTTGATCATTACCAATAATCTCAAAGCCCTTGTCCGTCAAAAGCGGATCAGCTGGTGAGATGATTGATTTGATTGGATTGTCAATCGTGTCACCTTTTTTAGTAGTCACAGATGAAGCATTGTCAAGACTGAATGTTTCATCCTTTTTCAAGTCCATATCTGAAATTGTTGTCTCGTCCGTACCCTTTTCAGTCAAAATTGACGGATTGACCGTATCTTTTGCATCTATTGCTTCATCAGTTGGTATTGTATCTGTCGGTGCGATTGTATCTGCTATAGAAGTATCTGGGCTAACCGATGAATCTGATGAGGGGGTAGCCGGAACACTTGGCACTTGAGCTTTATCCTGCGAAGGCACTACTTTACTAGAAGAATCCGGTGTACTTGGTATATCCTTATCTGGTGGAGCGGGATCTGTCTTCGGTGGCACCACCTTATTAGAGTCTGGCGTTTCTGTGACCAGATCATAGTAATAAGTAATATTGGTATTTCCTTCAAGGACTTTTCCTTTTTCGTACCCCTGAGTAGCTTTTAGATCAAGGCGGTATTTCTTACCTTCTGAACTGATAATGGTTTCTCTTCGTTGGTCGGTCGTATCGTAGTCCGTTCCCACTTCAGAAGTCGGTGTATCCAACTCTTTTGGTGCAATCAAAGTACCATCTTTACTCTTGTACTCAACCGTTACATCACCATATTTCTTTTCTGGCTCCGCTTGATTTGGCTTTGAAGAGTCAGAGTCTGATATTCCAGACTTATCCTTATCTGGTGTAGCCGATGGTACAGGGTCTATCTTCGGCGGTTCTACCTTACTTGAGGAATCCGACGGTTCCGACTTGTCCTTTTCTGGCGCAGTCGGTGTTGTTGGCGTTGTCTTTGGTGCCTCTACCTTGTCTGACACGCTTGGCTTATCCTTATCCGAAGCAACTGACGTGGACTTGTCAGGAGTTACAGGAGCAGCCGGCGTTACAGCCGTAGAGGTATTTGCATTTCCCTGCTTAGACTCTGGCGTTTCAGTAGAAGCCTTTTTATTGCTATCAACAGTCGGTGTGACAATCGTTGTGGAGATAGAGCGCTCAACATCCCTAGCCAACACAGGATTTGCACCTAAGGCTGATAACAATACAGCCGTTGACGCTAAAAAGAACCTGCTTTTTTTCATTCTAAATATCCTCTCAATATTTTAACATATTGGATATGTTAAGGCCTAGTTTAAAAAACTATTCACTTTTATGATATTAATATTTTCCTCAAATGTCAAGCCGATTACAGCATTTTCACAGATTTATTTAATCTCATTACAGAAGTATTTTACATTTATTTACACTTTGTAAAGAAACATAGATATATTACAGATAAACAATAGGTGATTGATAAAAGAGTAATCTAAAGCGCTAACAACTTTTCACTTCAATAATAATGTATAAAATGAAAATATTATCTCTGGAATCAATATTTATGCAACGGCAGTGAGCTGTATTTTTTATTTTCAACTTTTTAAAACAAGAGGGTTAAAACTAGCTGCTAACACTTGTACAATTTCCTGTCAAGTATTATACTAAGAATAGTCTTAAAATGAGGTGATATAAAATGGAAGCGGTCGTCTATTCAAATTTTAGAAACAATTTAAAACATTACATGAAAAAAGTCAACGATGAATATGAACCTCTAATGGTTGTCAATAAAAATCCTGATGAAAATATTGTAGTCTTATCTAAGAAAAACTGGGATAGTATCCAAGAAACCATTCGTCTAATGAATAACGAGTACCTTTCAGACAAGGTTCTATCAGGAATGGAACAAGTCAAGCAAAAGAAAGTCATTCAACGCCCATTATTAGAGGTGGAAGATGTTTAACTTTACAGAACAAGCTTGGAAAGATTATGTTTCTTGACAACAAGAAGATAAAAAGATACTCAAACGGATCAATCGTTTAATGGAGGATATCAAACGAAATCCTTTTGAAGGGATTGGAAAGCCTGAACCCTTAAAATATCGTTATTCCGGTGCTTGGTCTCGTAGAATTACAGATGAACACCGATTAGTCTATATGGTGGAGGAAGATGAGATTTATTTCTTATCCTTTCGAGACCATTATAAATAAAAGCAGTCATTATCCATTGGCTGCTATTTTTATTGTTAAAAGGAGGGAAAGTAAATTGTGACAAATGTTGAATTAAAGCGTATCCGGCTTGAGTTAGGGTTTACCCAACGCAAAATGGCAACGATGATTGGTTATAGTTACTACAACTACCGAAACATTGAACAGGGTCAACGAAAGATGACCAAGGAATTTGAACAAACACTCTTTCACTT
>NZ_JADNQU010000020.1:0-9600 GCF_015594645.1 Streptococcus sp. HF-2466 | reverse complement strand
GTTGGTGTATGTGTGGTTTGGTAGCCTGCTTTCTGCTTCCAATCCCCACCATTGCCCATATAAGGGTCAAAGTTAACGCCTACCTCTTTGGCTCGATTATAGACAAACCACGTACATTGTCCCCAAGGATAAGTCGCAGAAGTGTAGTTAGAGGTGTTGATTGCTTTTGTAAGGCTATATCCAGCAGGTACTCCATCAGAAGTTACGCCTCCACCATCTTGTGTTTTGGCATTGGCTGTATCACCTGTTAAAGTGTCTTTGAAGAGGTTATACCATTTTCTCGCATTCTTTTTCAGGTCACTAGTTTTGGTTTGACCGTCTGATAAAGCGACCCCTTCATAATGTTCTGACCAATAAAGCGCTGCCTCTTCAGGGTCAGTCGCTTTTTGCATTTCTGTTTTGACTTTGCTATAAGAGCCGTTTAGCTCTGTAGATAAGAGGTCTAGTTCAATATCAGAATCTAATTTCTTTTGTTTTGCCTTTGACCAGCGATTGCCATTAATAGTAGAAGACCAGCCTGACCATTGGAAATAACCAGCCACCCCGCCACCTGCATTGACTGCTTTAGGGTCAAAGCCACTTTCACGTTCTGCAACCGCTAAACTTCCAGAAGCTCCTGCGATAGTAAATTGTTCTTGTGAGAGTTCATAATTCAGAATTTTGATGACATCACTTGCTCGTTCTTCTGAAATATTGGCTTTTTGAGCGACCTCTTTAGCCGTTAGTTTGGTTTGTAGTCCTTTTGCTTGTCCATTAGAAGACGCACTACCCGCAAAAGCTCCCATGATAATAACAACCAAGAACAAAGGTAAAACCAGAGCACTTAGAGCACTAACAATTACTAGTTTTTTCTTCATCTTCCCTCCTAAGTTTTCACATAGACTGTCATCATTACTGTTTCAAATCGCCATTGAGCCGTCAAAATAAGAGGATTTTCTTTGATAGTTGCCAGCAGTTGCTCTTTCTCAGCCTCTTTTACTGAAAATAAAAGGAGAAAGTCAATAGAAGGCTTTCTCCTTTCATAGGCAAGGGCAACCGCATTGTTCACCGTCTGTTCAAAACCTCTTTTAGAATAAATGCGTGTATTCATCATTCCTTTCCTCCTCTCAGTCGTGCTAATTCCTCTATTATCTGATGTTTACGGTTAATATTGACTTTTAATTTATCGTCTTTCGGCAAGGTTTTACGATAATTCCTGATAAAGGCATTTGAACCTTGCGCTTGGTATAGTGCTTCATCATCTTTGTACGGTTCTAATTCCTTTTCAAGTTTATTGATGTGATGTTTCTGTCTCCAAGAGAGGCGATTTTGACGGCGCTCTTCAAACTCTTTCTGTTCTCTGCTTTGCTTTGTATCCATTAGCGGAGAAGGTTCTGTGTCAAAAGGTTGAGAACCTGTCTCTGTTTCCTGAATAGCAGATTCAAAAGTCTCCATTGGCATATCTGGCTCTTGAAACGGTGTTGTTACCTCGTCGGGGGCGCCTGTTTCTTCAAAGGAAGAAGTAGCGGGTGTTTCCTCCTCGTCATTTTCTGAAGGCGTTGAACTTTCTGTTCTTTCTGAAGTTGGATGTGGATTTGAAAAAAGAGTTTTCATCTGTTTACCAGCATTCATAAATAGTCCCGCTCCAAATCCTGCTCCTGCAAGGAAAAAGTTTCCGGATGTTTGAGCCATTTCAAAGGCGTTAGTGGCTTTTGCCGGCAGCTGCTTCATGCTCTCTTGTCCATTTGTCACGGTTTCTTTGACTTTGGTATCTATCTCATCAAACGTAATCTTGGCTCGTGAACCGAGTAACAACTCAATCAATTCTCCTTTGTATTTCCAAAGTAACCAATAAATCACGCCTTTGGCACAAACAGAGACGATTAGTTTAAAAAGAGCGCTAAAAGTAGACAAGGAAGAAAAATCTCCAATAACCTTATCAAAGCCACTACTTACTAAGTTTTCAATGATTTTTTCAAGGTAAAGTAAAGCCAAAGTTAACAGGCTTGTAATGGCTGGGAAAGCAAGACCACCAAACATGACCTTAAAAACTCCAAAAAGAATATCTTGCATTTTGGGAATAAAGGAAACCAAAAGGGCAATAGGAAAAAGAAGAATCATGATAAGGACAAGGGCTTGTGCAAGGACATTGAGCAACTGAATTAAGACAATAGGAATGGCAATGACAATCGCTTCAACCATTTTAAAAAGGATATAGAAGAACTTAACAGGGATATAATCAGGAATGGCTGATACCCAACGGTTATGTTCATTATCATCACCTGCTCCATTTCCTATTTCTAAATATTTATTCCTATCAGCAGTAGAAACTGCTTTAAACTTGCCTGATTTATCCAAGCTTCCTAGAACTTTTGAATCCTCAAACGGTTCTTCTTTTCCTGTTTGACGGTCTTTGTATTTCCCATTTTCTTGCCCCGTATTGACAAAGAGATAGGCTTTATAAGAGGTTTCTGCAATATAAGAATCAGCAACAGAAGACCCTATTTTTAAAGATTGATTTTTTCCGTAGGAGACAGAGACATTGGAAATATGATGAATCGTAGTACTAGCGACATTGTCTACTGTATTGAGCAGATACAATCCACCAGAAGTTCCGGCGACTGTCCCAAACCAACCAAAACCTAAAAAGAGAACCAGAAGGACATGAAGCAATCTTTGAGAGAAATTGCCTTTAGAAATGAGGAACTGATAAAAGAGATAAAAAGCCAAGCAAAGGAGAAGCAAAAAGACTAATGAAGATTGAGCCACACCAGAAGTAGCTCCTGTAAAGCCTCGCCAAATGGATTGAGCCCCATTAAAGACATATTGCTTGTAAGTGTCGTAAAGACGGACATTTTCTAAAATCCGAATCATCAAGGAGAAGAAACCAACAATAAGGTTAAGGAGGAAAAAGGGGAAGTTGACAAAGATTTCGTTGAACATCACCCGAACACCGCTGAAATCTCCAAAGCCAGTTTTCATCATGTAGGATTTTAAAGAAAAAATATCCATGCCTTTTAATTTTTCAAATGCTTCTTGCACAAGCTCACCTCCTTAAGATGCGTATTTATTTTCAAGATTGGAAGAAACAGTGGCTTTCATTGGTTTCAGAAGTGGGTCAATACTATCAAAAATGTTATAAATGGAAATCATATTGAGATTGCCGTAAACGTCTTTATAAAGGCATTGCCCTGAAATCATATTTTTAATCCATTCCAGATTTTCTTCATTATCCGTTAGTCCAACGTGTTCTAAAATATCGGAAAGTTCATTATCTTCTCTAAAGGCAAAGAGTGTCCCAAAGCCTGTGGTATCATCATCTCCTTCAGCGTCATGGACAGATTGCGTAATCAGGCAGAGGACATTGTTAAAGAAACGTCCAACACGGCGCATGGATTGGATAACGGCTCGTCCTTCTGCCGACTTCATCAGTACCCACGCTTCATCAAAGAATTCAATGGTATCTTCATAACGATTGAGTTCTCCAAAACGTGTACAGAAAGCTCCCAAAGCAAACATCAGCGCTGTAGAATTGATTTCTTTATCTTCTGGGGTGACATCTTGTTGAGTGTCTTTATCTGGTAAGGATAAGTCCGCTACTTCTAAAACGGTCACCCGTTTATCGTAAGACAATCCTTCTACATTACCGTCTGAAAAAGCCAATTCTAAAATGGAATTTTCGACAATGGACGTCAAATAATCTCCTACTTCAAAGATAGTGCTATCTGGATTATTGGTGAGCTCTTTGAGAACGTGTTTTAACCCAACGGTTTCTCCCGCTTGTCTTTGAGCCACCACTTTGTTAATCGCTCTAGAAATAGCGGTCATTTGCTTCATTGTGACCTTAATTCGCTTGTTGGAGAAAATAAGATAATTGAGCATGTTTTTTGAAACCGAAACAGCGTCATCTTTATCCAGCATGACAATGGGGTCAAGAGCTCCGTGATTGGATTTCACCTTACTATCCAAGGTGACAAAGTTTATCTGTTTGATATGTTCAGCCAGAAGCGGGAATTGTTTTTCAAAGTCTGGGTGGTGGGCAATTGCTTCAAAGTGTTTTCGGATAGAGCGTTTGGGGTCAACATACAAGCATTTCACATCTTGAAGAGAGGTTAGGAGAAAAATAAGTTCTGCCAAAAAGGATTTTCCTTCACCCGTTGCGCCAGTAATCAGGATATGTGGGTTCTTCGTGAGTTTTCCTGCAATCCCTTCTTTATTTCCAACGGTCGCATTAAAGAGCACCATATTTTTAGACGCTTCTTGTGCCTTTTCAATACTTTCCCACCGTCCTGTCCAATTATCCACCCGTCCAATATGCCAGCCAATATGATTTCCTGAAGCTGTATTGGTAAACGGCATTAACTCCGCAAAGCCTCTTGGAGTGACATAGTGTGTCCACGTTCTGGTCTTGTTTTCAAGTGGTTGACCATAGAGAAGAGACTGAAAGAGATAAGGCGTATCATGACTAGCTTCACTCACTTCTACGTGCATATCCTCAAAGTAACTTAAAACTACCTGACGGCGACGTCGTAATTGGGATAGGCTAGAAGCAGCAATAATGAGATAAGCTCCATATTCAATGACTTCTTCTTTCCCACCAACCTTTTTCATCAAGTCTTTGAGAGACATTGCTCCGAGAATGATTTCATCTTGTTGGACGGTGTCAGTACTTTCTGCTTCATTCATAATGTTGCGGTAGCGAATATTAGAACGTGCCATTCGCCCTTTTAAAGAGTTCTTTTCGATAAATTCTGCTTTTATTCGTAATTCTACAGGGAAGTTAAAGCGTTGGGTAAATTCTCCCAGATGAAAGCCATTAAAAATAATGGGTGTTTTAGCAATCGGAAGAATGGTGAGAAAAGAAGAACCATAGGGGCTGTCTAACTTCATAAAGCCCCCTGCCATGGGTCTTAAGACGGTATCTGTCACATTAAAGAGCGCCCGATTGGCTGTGACCTCTTGTTTTAGATGAGGAATATAGCGCAAGTATTGCATACGTTGATAGTAAAAGAGCTCTTCATTGGTTAAGCGTTGTGCCCGAAGAGCGGAAAGGGTTTGATAGATGGTCGCTTCACTCACCAGATAGTCTTGCGCCCAATCTTCAGGAACCTCATATTGAAAGCCCACGCTATTGGCAATCATTTCAGAGACTTCAGAGAAGCGCTCAACCGCCATATCCTGAACGGTGGTGTTTTGGTCATCTTTTAAAAGATTGACACCAATCAGCCAGTCAAACTGATAAGGAATTTCCATTTCTTGTGTCAATTTGTCTGTCGAATACTGCAACAGTTCTTCCCCCAATGCTTGACTATCGGGAGACAAGGCATGAGAAGAGTCTTTCATCTTTTCTTCTAGCAAATAGTCCTTTGGAATCAAGGAGACTTCAAAGGACTTGTTTTTAACTAGTTTTTTAATTAGCTGAGCAGTAGTCAACTTGTGTTTTTGTTTCTTAGCTTTATCGGTAATGGTGATGGGAGTATTAGGAATACGATAAAAACTCATCACCGTTTTATCTGTCGTTAAAGCTATGTTATCCTGTGTTTTAAGAATCGGATAGGCTAGTTTTAGAACCATTAGACCTCCTTTATAAATCTGTTTTTTCAAAGACTATTTCTTCTTCATCCATCATTTTCATTCTATCTTCATGATAAATCGCTTTTCGATTGAGACGAAAATCTATAAGATAGCAGATGTAATCCCATAAGAAAACGTGCATTTTCTTTCCTTGTGGTTCATACTCTGTATAGAACTTAGCGAGTTTATAAGGGATATACCAATAAAGATAACATGAAATGGAATGCGTTAATTTGTTCAACGGAAGAAGAAGTGAGCTAAATACCGTCAACATCAAAATCAATATGAGGGCAAAGACCACAAAAAAGGAAAGTTGCATGGGTGTAGCAAAATACCAAATGCGTTTTCCTTTTTGTGTTTTAACTTCTTGAATCCAGTAGGGAGCGTTTATCCCTCTAGCATAATCATACAATCGTTCTTCTTCCATATCACAACCCCGTTTCAATTCCAAAGAGACGGAGGAACCAGCCAAGGACATGGAGCAACTGTTTTCCACCTCCTGTTAAAGATGCAATAACAGTATAGAAAATAAGGGTTGAAAACAGACGCCCCCAAGAGCTGTTTCTCCAAGCTAAAATGATAAGGATAATCGCTCCAAAGGTAATGAACCAGAAACCGTCTCCTTGTAACCATGTTTGTAAATTAGATGAACTCATTGATTAAACTCTCCTTTTATTCTTTTGTATTTGCGTAATTAGCAGGGATTGTATGGCTGATTTTCTCCACATAATAGGACTTCCCTTTTTCTGATAAGGTCAAGGTGAAGTTTTCAGCATGTGTAGAGCCTGCGACTTCAAACGTCACTTGAACATAGGCAATTATCGTTTTATCGGTTGCTTTGTAGTAGCTAAAATCTAAAGTTTTAAAAGTAGCATTTTTTACAACCGTGACATTGTGAGCCACTAAGTCCAAGTTATCTTGGTCAGTAGTATAGTTGGTAAAGAAAACATTGAGAAACTTATCCAGTTTCTTCTTTGCTTTCTCTGAAACTCTATCTGACTGATTGAGTTTGACTTCTGTATCGGTGCTTTTCTTATCTGCCTGATTGGTCGATAAACTTGAAAACCAAGGTAAGCCCGTAACATAGTAGCCCGTTTTTGTTTTGGCATAAGGGATATTAAACCCTGTCACCAATTCTTTTTCTTCTGTCTTATCCCCATTTTTTACCGTTTGCCTGTAATGTACCTCATACGTTGCCACATTATCTGTAACCGTTAGCAGGTGTGACCAGCTTAATTGACTAGGATTTTTGACTTGACCTTGTGCTTGAATATCAGGCTCTGAACCATAAAAGCTATTCAGTTGTTTTGCTTGTTTGGTTTGACCGTCTGAATCCGAAGGAATCGTGAAATAGCACTCTACAAAATCATTCAAATAATATTGTAGGCGATTATCTATTGTTTGGGGAGCAGAAGAGGTAGAAGAAGTAGCTTGCTTAGAAGTTATCAGTTTTTCAAGATTGGTGACTTTACTAGACATTGTCATGGCACGAATACCTCCTAGTAGCCCCACAAGCAAAATAAAAGCCAATCCTGACAGAACAGCAAGATTGACTGTTTTTTTATTGGCAAGGGTTAATTTGGGTTTTCCTTTCTTTTTAGGACGTTTGGTGAAATTTCCCAAATAAGCTTTTAATTGATGATAGATAAGTTTTACTGTATTCATAAGTGCTCCTTACTGATTGGCTAGTTCAATCAATTTATTTCCTTTCGCATAAAGTTGTTTATGAAGTTTATTGAGTTCACTATTGACATAATAATAGCCTCGCAACTCAGCGTGAAGGCTTTCAACCAGTGCTTCAGGGAGTTGTTTCACCTCTTCTTTTTTGAGAAGTCCGTGCAATTCACCTGCTTTTTTCCAAGCTTCTTTATCATCATGGGCTTTCATCAATTCTCCTAGCTCCAATGAGACCGCTCTGACTTTCTTTTCAAGTGTGTTTTGTGTTGCCATTATCAATTCCTCCATAAATGTTGTTTGATTTTCTAAGATAACCTGTCTAAAAAGCGTGACAAGTTGTGTCGTCATGTGTTGATTGAAATCTAACACTTGACCATCCAGTGTGAAATAAGTGTGTTGGTAGTGGGCGGGATAATCAAGGTCAAGGGTTTTCCGTGCAAAAGCGTCTAAGAAAAACTCTTTTTCCTTCATCAGGACAATGTACAGATTCCAGAATTCGTTTTTATCAGGAAAGCAGGAAATTCCCTCGTAAATTTTCTTTACAAGCTTCATACGTCATCTTCTACCAAATCATGATAGCCAAGAAATCGATAAATATCATCAGAATCAAACCAAAGCCAATCATTGATTTCTGTTTCTGTGGGGATACTTCCTGAAAAAATATCTTCACCAAGTGAGGTTAGTCTGTCCATATCTCCCCGTTCACGGACAGTTGCTAGTGTATTGCGTGCACCTGACCAAGCCCTGAAATTGTCCAGACTATTCAATTCAACTTTATATTCCATTTCATTTTTCCTTTCATTTTTATAGTACCAATTGAGCATAGCTCGTTTGTAGGAGCATCTCTGCCACCCAGCGAGCGTTTTGACTCATCTTGTTTAATGGTTTTGTTTTTAACTCTTCAAAAAAAGGCTGTCTAGCCTCTTGTCTAGTTGCCTTTTTAATCGCATTTTGTCGGTGATTTTCATCTTTAAAGGATTGCTTTCTAAATTGTTCTGCATATTTCAATTCAGAATCTTTCTTAGGCTGATAATATAAGAGCCCCCAATAATCCATCAAATCTTTGACCAATTCAAAATCGTAAAACGATAGGTAGAGTTCCTCATAACCGACTGGGAAGGTCTTTGTTTGAAGAGGGCGATTGAATTTATCGGGGACATTTATAGGTTTATATCTGTCCGACAATAACATCAAAATCAACTCCGTTTCGTTCACAAATTTCTTCTGCTAGTTTAGTATGATTGTTACTCAAATAGGCTTCAGAAATGATTTCTGAAAGCTCATCTGTCTGATAGACCATATCAACGATTTTCAGCAATTTCAAAGCACTAGAGACTTGTTTTGTGACCCAATGTTTTGTCCTTGCATAGTTAATTTGACGGGGACGTGTGACAAATTTAAAACCCGCTTGTGTACCAAGCAGGTTATCCCATTCACTATCATAGTTGCCATTCCAATCTTTCACTTCAAAATAGTTGTTTAAAATCCGAGCGCCTATTTTGGTCAAGTCTGTTTCCAGTGTATACCATTCTTTCAAAATATCAAACGCCTTAGTATCATGTAGTTCAATCTCATAGCGGTTTTTGTAATTATAGGCTTCATGGATATAGTCAACAGATACATCTTTTAAGAGGGCTTATTCATAATCTTTTTGATAAAAGCGAATCATGAGGCTTGATTGACGACTACCAAAGTTTAAAGTCAATCCTTGATTGACAAAGCGATTTTCAACTTTTTTCAAGCCTTCAATAGCAGTAAAGGTGCGGAGTTTGCGCATGATGATTTTATTGTCAAAAATCCGATTTTTAATATCAAATAAGTCAAGATTTCCTGACTTTTTATATAATTCATCAAGGGCAATATCAAAGCGTGGGAAGGCTAAAAAGTCTTCCAAAGGTCTATCTTTTCGTTCTTGTTCCGCAAAGAGAAAGACATCATGAAGAAAAGAAAACCAATCCCGACCTTGTTGTTTTAATAACAATTCAAGTTCACGACAACCACCTCCCGTCAAGTCAATCAGTGTTCCAGCTTCTGCCTTCTTTTCAGAATGGGAGTAAAGCACCCGAACTGAACCATAGGTTACCATATCTGAATAGCTGTATAGGCTTTTTTCTTCGTGAAAAAAATCCGTTGGTTTTAATTTTAGAACAGAGGTGATAACAGCTTTAAAATCAAGCGTTTTGAAGCGAATTTTTAACCAATCCACCGTGCTTTCCAATTTGGTTTCTGATTTACGATTCAGAAAGTGAAAGAGTGTTTGTTCAAATTCCTTGGTCATCTTTCGTTGACCCTGTTCAATGTTTCGGTAGTTGTAGTAACTATAACCAATCATCGTTGCCATTTTGCGTTGGGTAAACCCTAACTCAAGCC